>CAKKQI010000411.1 GCA_919901895.1 Candidatus Brocadiaceae bacterium
AATCCATTGATAAATTTAATAAAATTGTAGGCACGAACCTGTCGGCCGACCCGCTTCGCCAAAGCGGAAGCGAGGCGATCGAGGCCGGTTCGATTCGGGCCAATCATCAACCAGTAGAAAGCACGGATAAATCTGTGCCTACAAAAAGAGAAGAGGCTGGTTCGGTAAAAACAGACATAGGTTCATTTGCCGAAAACCTGACCACCGAAGGGATTGACCTGAAAAATCTGCCGGTCGGAACAGAACTCAAAGTAGGCGAATCAGTCCGTTTACGCATTACCCAGATCGGCAAGGAATGCCATACTAAATGCGCTATTTTCCGTAAAGTCGGTGATTGCATTATGCCGCTGGAGGGAGTTTTTGCCGAAGTGCTGGAAGGCGGGATGGTTAAGGTGGGGGACCCTCTTATTAAATTATGAATTATAAATGCTGAATTATTAATGAAATAAGTCTTTTTGATTTGACATAATTTGCTTATGTAGACCAATTGGACTACATTATAATAATATGAAATTTGTAAATGTCCGTAACCTTCGGATTAATGCCTCCCGGGTTATTAGAAAAATTAAACAGGAAGATATTATTGTTACCCGCCGGGGCAAACCGGTCGCCGCTCTTATCCCTCTAAACGAAAATATGATGGACGAGTTTCTGAAATTACGCAAATCAACTCGGTCGCAAAAAAATAAAACTAATTATCAGATTGATCGTCAGATCGGAGCAAAGGTGCTAAAGAAAAAAAATATAAATGTCGCCATTGTGGGAGCCACCGGGGTGGTCGGACTGGAACTGTTAAAGATATTAGCCGAACGTCGGTTTCCCATAAAAGAACTGAGGTTGGTTGCTTCAGAGCGTTCGGCCGGTAAAACAGTTAGGTTTAAAGGGGTTAGGTGTCCGATTAAAGGTTTAAGGGGGAATTCATTTCAAGATATAGATATTGCATTTTTCTGTGCCGGCAGTTCGGTCAGTAAAACCTGGGGGCCGGTGGCCGTAAAACATGGTGCCATCGTCATAGACAAAACCGCGGCCTTCCGGATGGATAAAAATGTTCCGTTGGTCGTACCTGAAGTTAATGGCGAGATCCTTAAAAATCACCGGGGTATTATTTCCAGCCCCAATTGTTCTAGCATTCCGCTGGCGATGGTTTTAAAACCGCTTCATAATTACGCCCGCATAAAAAGAGTAATTGTATCAACCTACCAATCCGTTTCCGGCGCCGGCCTAAAAGCCATTGCTGAGATGGAACAGGAGACAAAACGTATTCTTAACCGATTACCGACGAAGCGAAGCGAAGTCCCGACAAATGTCGGGATTACTGATTACCGATTACGTAAAACGAAAATCTTTCCTCACCAGATTTCCTTTAATGCCATCCCGCAAATACCCCAATCCAATGCTTTCTGCGAGGATAATTATACGGATGAAGAAATTAAGGTTATTAAAGAAACCGGGAAAATAATGGGTAACAACTCTATAAAAATCAGCGCGACCTGTGTGCGCATACCGGTTTACCACGGGCACAGCGAATCGGTTAATATTGAATTTGCCAGGCCGGTCTCACCGGCCAAGGCAAGACAGATTTTATCAAAAGCACCGGGACTTCAAGTCCTTGACAATCCGGGCAAGCAATTATATCCGACCGCCGTTGAGGCCGCGGGTAAGGATGAGGTTTTCGTCGGTCGAATCAGAATAGATCGGAGCGTTAAATATGGTTTGAATCTCTGGTTAGTGGGCGATAACATCCGCAAAGGCGCGGCTCTTAATGCCGTTCAGATTGCAGAATTACTCTTAAAATAGCCAGCTGGAGAAAATTAAATGAAAAAAATAATATGGATTTTAACCTGTTTAATAGTCATCGTAAATTTTGTCCAGGCTCAGGATCAGGCCGATGCGCATCTTCAGAAAATTAAAAAATTAATTGATGAGGGTAAACAAGAGCAGGGCGTTACGGAATATCAAAAATTATTGGTAAAATATCCGGAATCAATTGATATTTACCGTTTATATCAAAATTTAATGCGAGAACTTAATCGAACAGAAGAATTGAAGAAAGAATGTAAAGCCAAGTTAGATAAAAATCAGCAAAAAGCCATCTGGCATTACTTTTACGGACGGCTTCTGGAAGGGGAAGCGTTAGAGCAGGAGTTTAAAAAAGCCATCGAATTAGACGAAGATTTTTTCTGGGCGTATAACGGGTTGGGTTATTATTACAAAGAACAGGCGAAATGGTCCGAATCGATTAAGTTTTTTGAAAAAACCATTGGAATAAAACCTGATTTTGTCGAAGCCAGGCACGGGCTGGCTCTGGTTTATTACGAACAAAATGAGTTAACCAAAGCCGAACAAACCTGGCATAAGGCATTTGAACTGGCTCCGGATAATCTGGAAATAAAACTCGGACTCGGGCTTTGCTATAAAGCCCAGTTACAATATGACCTGGCGATTAAAGCTTTTGATTCGGTGTTACAGATTGACGAAAACTATTGGAAGGTTTACGAACCGTTAATCCAGTGTTATTACGCTAAACAAGATTATGAAAAAGGAGGGAGTTTTAGACAAAAAATAAAGGAATTATATCAGCAGACAAAAAACAAAGAGTTTTTAAGAGAAATAGAAATCACGATTGATGTGGTCAAATCCGGGAAAAAAGTTATTATCGTTAAAGAAATGATTAATTTAGGCCGGGCCGATACGGTTCATCTTTCTTTTAACGGTTATATACCGGAGCATGTTTCAGATACGCCCTTTCAGGTTGTTAGCGCTATTTCCAGAAAAATTCCTGAAGGGTTTGCGGTTGAATACGGCTATTACGAAAATAGTCCTGTGGCGATTGATGTGTCCCGACGGACCACTAAAAATTATTCGGAATTCCCTTCTTATCGGCAAATTTTAACCGAGGCAAAAGATATTCTGGAAAAAGCGAAGTAATTAGATGATCCGGCTCTATCCGTGCTAATAATCCGTGTAATCGTGATTTAAAAATCAGTGTAATCTGTGGTTAGAAACATTAAACTTATTATTGAATACGACGGTACCAATTACTGCGGCTGGCAGAGCCAGGCCGGTCATCATTCCAGTATTCAGGAAACAATCAGCGACGCACTTAAAAAGATTACGGGTAAAAAAACTACTCTTTACGGCGCCAGCCGGACCGATAGCGGCGTTCATGCGCTGGAGCAGACGGCGAATTTTTTTACCGATTCCCGGTTGCCGGCTGAAAAATTTATTCCGGCTTTAAATCATCAATTACCACCTGATATTGTAATTAAACAGGCGCTGGACGTACCGCCTGATTTTAACGCCCGGACTAAAGCCCGGCGTAAAACTTATGTTTATACCATTATGGATGGGCCAACCCCTTCCGCTCTCCGGAGAAATTTTATTTATTTTGCCGAGCGGGCGAAGTTGAATTTAAAAAAAATGAAAAAAGCGGCTCGGAGTTTGGTGGGGCGCCATAACTTCCGGTCTTTCGCGACCAAGGGACATTTGAAAGAAAATTGTATCCGTGAAATTTATAGTTTAAATATCTGCCGCAAAAAGGATACGCTTCAATTTAAAGTGGCGGGGAATGCTTTCCTTTACAATATGGTGCGCGCTCTGGTCGGCACCTTACTGATGGTCGGACGCGGTAAAATTCAACCGGAAGAAGTAAAGAAAATCATTGATTCTCACGATAGAAAAAATGCCGGACCTAAGGTGCCGGCCCAAGGCCTTTGCCTGGTAAAAATAGATTATTAAAAGTTTATTCTAATAGTAGCGTTGGGGCTTGTCCCCAACAAAAATATTAGGCGGGACATAATCCGCCTGAGGCGGACCCGCGCTACCCACGAGATAGGCTCTAATTAATAAAATTTGCCGAAGCAAATTTTATGGGGAGAAAATCTTATGACTCTTGATATTTTTATGGTGGTGATTTTGCTGGTCGGAACCTACCTGGGCTGGAAAGCCGGTTTCCTGAGGCAAATTGTTCATTTGGTGGCGGTGATTCTAACTGTCGGGTTAAGCATTTTTTTACAGGAAATAATTTACGGATGGCTCAGCGGAAAATTAGGCAGTTCCGTCTGGTTCGGTTTCGTCGTTTATGTTTTTATTTTCCTGGGAGTTTACATCGGCTTGTTTTTCCTTACTTTGCTTCTGGAAAAACCCCTGAAAGAAATTCAACCGAATCTGGTTAATCGAATGGCCGGTTCCGTCATCGGTTTGTTAAAGGTTGCTTTAATCTGCGGCGGAGTACTGTTGCTCTTTGTCCGTTATCCGGTGGCCGAATTTAACAGCCGCCTAACCCCTCATGTTTTAAATTATACTAAGTCGGTTGTTTTTATCATGCCTCAAAAATATAAGAATTTAATCAATGATTTTATTAACCAGGCCGCTCAACCTCAGGGGCAATCGCCAGAAAAAAATGAAAGAAAGTGAAACCCATTACCCCGCCCAGGCGGGGTGGGAGCGAGGCCGGCCGACCGGTGCCGGCGGAAAGAAACAAAGCGGTCAGGTTCGGGTAGTGCATATTATCACCCGCCTGATCTTAGGCGGAGCCCAGGAAAATACGCTTTTAACGGTGGAAGGATTGCAGGCGAAGAGAGAATATGAAGTCTGGTTGATTTCCGGTCCGGCTCTGGGGCCTGAGGGAAGTCTTATTTCTCGCGCCCGGGCTAATAAAGTTAACCTGATTATTATCCCGGAAATGCGCCGCAATATTTATCCTCTGAAAGATGCCGTCGCGTTTTTCAAACTTTACCGTCTGATCAGAAAAATAAACCCTCAGATTGTTCATACCCATAGTTCCAAAGCCGGATTCCTCGGCCGCCTGGCCGCTTATCTGGCCCGGGTTAAAGTGATTGTTCATACCATCCACGGATTACCATTCCATCCTTACCAGTCTAAATTCATTAATTTTATTTATATTTTAACGGAACGAATTGCCGCATCGGTAACGCATCGGATTATCAGCGTCGCTGACGCAATGACTCATCAGGCCGTCAAGGCCGGCGTAGGAAAACCGGCTCAATATGAAACAATCTACAGCGGACTGGAATTAAATAAATTTAAAAACCTGTCGTCACCTCAACGGCTGCGTCAGGAATTGGGTATTCGTGAAAATCAAAAAGTAATCGGAACGATTGCTCGTTTATTTCCCCTGAAAGGGTACGATTATCTTTTAAAAATTGCCCCGGCTGTGATAAAATTAATTCCTGAGGTCCGTTTTTTATTTGTCGGCGATGGAATTCTTAAAGATAAAATTATTAGCGAATCTCGGAAATCAGGGATAGCCGAACATATCATTTTGGCCGGCCTGGTCAATCCGGAACGCATTCCTGAGATGATAAATATTATGGATGTTCTGGTGCATCCGTCGTTAAGAGAGGGTTTACCGCGGGCCGTTCCACAGGCGCTGGCTCTGGGTAAACCGGTCGTTGCGTTTGACCTGGACGGGACACGCGAAGTGCTTCGCCGCGGCGAAACCGGTTGGTTAGTTACCCCTACGGACTTTGAACAGATGACCAAAGATATTGTGGCTATTCTGACCGGCGACAAAGTGACTGTTCAAAAGATGGGGGAAAGAGGGCGTGACTTAGTTTACCAAAAATTTGACGCCGGTCTAATGGTGGAAAAAATCAATGCGGTCTACCAAAAATTACTTGCTTTTTAAGAAATAATAATATATATTCTTTATAAGTATGTAATTATTAATAAATTTCCCCGTAAAAAATTTATAATGAAATCAATCATTTCCGATATTCATAGTAATCTGGAAGCGTTACAATCCGTCTTAAAAGATATAGAAAAACAAGGTATTACTGAAATTATTTGCTTGGGTGATATTGTTGGTTATGGGCCGAACCCGAATGAATGTCTTGACCTGATTTTGGGTAAATGTTCTAAAATTGTTATTATGGGGAATCATGATGAAGCGCTGATGCAACCGGTGGTTGGATTCGGTCATAAAGCTCGCCAGGCTATTGAATGGACCAGAACACTTCTGGAACCAGGCTGGTTAAGTCCTCGTGTTAAAAAAAACCGGTGGAAATTCCTGAAAAACCTGCCTCTGACCAAACAGGACAACGGTATTCTCTGCGTCCACGGCTCGCCGCGCAATCCCACGACCGAATATATTCTTCCCAGCGATACGGAAACTGTCATGGGGGAGCGTTCGGCTAAACTGGATGAAATTTTTAATATGTTCCAGCATTTCTGTTTTGTCGGGCACAGCCATTATGCCGGTATCATTACCGAAGAACAAAAATTTTTGACCCCGGTAAATCTTAATTATGCTTATAACATTAAGCCGAATGAAAAACTGATTGTGAATGTTGGTTCGGTCGGCCAGCCGCGTGATGGCGATAACCGCAGTTGTTACGTTACCTTTGATGAAAAAACAATAAATTATCACCGGGTGGAGTATGATTTTAAAACTACCCAGAAAAAGATTTATGAAATTCCCGAACTGGACCATTGGTTCGGCGAACGTCTGGAAAAAGGGCAATAACTCAATACTTGTTGTTCAGGAGAAAAAATTATGACCCAGATTAAAATTACCGTCCGGCATATGAATATTACCGAAGACCTTAAAAATTATGCCCTGGCTAAGGCGGATAAATTAAGCAAGTATTTTGACCGGTTGAATAAAATAGAAGTGATTCTTGACCATAATAAAAATAATTTTAGCGCCGAGATGATTATTTCGGCTCCCCGGGGAGCAACGGTGGTCGGGCACGTTTCCGATACCTCCTGCCAGGCGGCTCTTGATTTCCTGACTGATAAAATGGAACGTCAATTGACGAAATTGAAAGAAAAAATGAAAATGCACCGGCGGTTAACTAAAGTTGACCGGATGGGCACCCAAGGTCCGGTGGTCGAACAGGAAAAAGAGGAAAGTGGAGGATTGGAGCAGCATGATTGGTATTAATGATCTGATTACACCGATGGAAGATAGGTTATACCGATTATCTGAAAACGGTCTTTTACTATCTGTGTAATCATTTAATAAAAAGGGGGGGGGATGAAATTCGCTGATTTTATTCATAAAACGGCTATTATTAAAAACCTGAAATCTAAAGATAAGAAAGAAGGCATTAAGGAGATGGTGGAATGTATTAAAAATGCTTACAAGTTGACTTCCCCTAAAATAACCGATATTGTTGAGTCGTTAATGAAACGTGAAACGGTTGGCAGTACCGGAATTGGCGGTGGAGTGGCTGTGCCTCACGCGAAGATACCTGGTTTGAAAAATATTATCGGTTCATTTGGCCGTTCTGCGGCTGGTATTAATTTTAATGCAATTGATGGGGGACCGGTCCATCTGGTTTTTGTAATTCTGGCGCCGCCGGAACAGGAATCAGATTATCTGCAGGCGCTCCGGCGTGTTTCTCAATCTATCCAGCAGGCAAATTTTTGCCGATTCCTGACAGAATCTAAAGATATAAAAAGTATTATTGATATTTTCAATGAATACGACGAGACGGTTAGATGTTAGTGGAGAAAAATATAAAAATCATTAATAAATTGGGTATCCATGTCAGGCCGTCCACGCAGATTGCCGACATCACCAACAAACATCAGTCAAAAATTGTTTTCATTAAAGACGGTTTGGAAATAAATGCCCGAAGCATCATTGAACTGCTTACTCTGGCGGCCGGTTGTAATGCCGATATTACCATCAGGGCTGAAGGAGACGATGCCGAGGCTGTAGTTAATGCGGTCATCAAGTTAGTAGAAAGTAAATTCGGAGAAGAATAACTGATGGAAATTAAAAAAGGGATTGGGGTGTCACCCGGGATCGGCATTGCCAGAGCATTCGTTCTGGATAGTGAAAAATACCGGATTCCTTTGCGTTACGTCAATGAAAAGGATATTAAAAACGAAATAGAACGTTTCGAAGAAGCAGTTCGTAATGCTACCAAAGAACTTGAAAATATCCGCAAACGGTTTTTACGTCGTTTTAGAGATGATGCCACTCCGATCGTTGAAGGGCATATCAAGATGCTTCAGGATGAGCATCTTAAAACGCAGATCCTTGAATTTGTTAAAAATAATAAATATTCCCCTGAATACGCTGTTTCGCGGGTGTTTCGCCGTTACGTCAAAACCCTTTCCGGTAGTAATGATCCTTTATTTACCAACCGGATCCAGGATATTAATGATATTGAACGGCGTCTCTTAAAAAATTTACTTGAGGAAAGACGTGAAGAATTAACCGATTTAACCGAACAGGTTGTTCTGGTTGCTCATGACCTTACCCCAACCCAGACGATTGCTCTTGATCGCCATAAAATTAAAGGGTTTGCTACCGATGTAGGCGGACGAACTTCGCATACGGCGATCATTGCCCGGATGCTGGGTATTCCGGCCGTGGTTGGGCTTAATAATATCAGTTTTGATGTTTCCGGCAGCGATACTATTATCGTGGACGGTCACAACGGTATCGTTATTACCAATCCGGATGAAGAAACCGTCAAAAAATACGCGGCGATGGGGGAAAGTTTTAGCATTTTTGAGAAAAAATTAGTTGATGAACTTAAAAACCAGCCGGCGGTCACAAAAGATGGCTATGAAGTTTCTATTTACGCCAATATTGAATTGCCCCAGGAAATACAATTGGCTTTAAAATACGGTGCTAAAGGAATTGGTCTTTTACGGACGGAATTTCTTTACAATACGCCGCAGCGCCTGCCGATCGAACGGGAACATTTTGATATCTATAAAAAAATAGCCGTTCAGTCCGGAGAGAAGGAAGTCGTTATTCGCACGCTGGATTTGGGAGCCGATAAGATGGAAGTCAATAACGGCAGTAAAGAAAAAAATCCATTCCTGGGATGCCGGGCGATCCGGCTTGCTTTCCAGCAACCGCAAGTTTTTCGGACCCAGCTGCGCGCCATTCTGCGTGCTTCAGAATACGGTAATACCAGTATCATGTTTCCGATGATTTCTTCTATGGACGAATTAATTAAGGCAAAAGATATGCTGGCCGAAGTTAAAAATGAGTTAAGGGCTGATAAAATTCCTTTTAACGAAAATATCAGGGTTGGTATTATGATTGAGGTTCCTTCGGCGGCCCTGATTGCCGACCTGCTGATTACTCAGGTTGATTTTTTCAGTATTGGGACAAACGACCTGATTCAATATACCCTGGCGGTCGACCGGGGTAATGAACGCGTGGCGTCGCTTTACCAGCCCACTCATCCCGCCGTGTTAAGATTGATTAAAAAAGTTATTGACGAAGGAGCCAAACATCATAAAACCGTGGCGATGTGCGGCGAGATGTCCGGCGACTGGCTTTATACCATTCTTTTGCTGGGTCTGGGGTTGAAAGTATTCAGTATGGCGCCCATCGTTATTCCGGAAATTAAAAAAATTATCCGTTCGGTTACTTATGCGGAAGCGAAAAAAATTAGTAACGAAGTGATGTCATTCCAGAATGCCCAGGAAACATTAGATTACCTTAAAAAATATACGGCTCAGATCCTACCCCAGTTTTCGTCATAATAAAATTTCTTTATGAATAGTAGAATAAAATTTTTCTTCATATTTTATCTGTTTATTGGCTGCTTGCTCACTCCTCAATTTCTCCAGGCTATGGCCGTCGAACTTAAAGATGGGCAGTATCTTCAGGGAGAGATTATCGGCCACGACGACCAGGGCTTTGAATTTAAGCGCTGGGATAACGAGGGAGTTGTTTATATTTACTGGTATCATTTGCCTCCGCGTGAAATTACCCGCCTGAAAAACTTTTTAAATGTTCAGCCGGCCGAGGAAAAAACAAAAGGTTACCGTGTCTATACGGCCGGGAGCGAGATTTTTGAAGGCGTTCCGGTTGAGGATTCGGCGGAAAAATTAGTTTTGAAAAATATCAATAAAACACGCACCTTTTCAAAAAAAGAAATTTTAAAAACGGAAACGGTCGAACTTGACCTGTTTGCTGTTTATACCAAAGATGAACTTTATCAAGAAAAGAATAAGAAGTATGATCTTAATAGGGGGGTGGACAATTATAACCTAGCCCAATATTGCCGGGATGTTTTGATTGATTACGTCCTGGCTGAGAAACATTTTCGGAAAGCAGCCGACCTGGACCCGTCTTTACAAAACCAGGTTAACCTGGATGTAACCGGCCTGGAAAAAATCGAATTGAATCAGGAAATCCAGAAAATTATGAAATTTTTGAGAGAAAATGATATTAAATCGGCTAAAGAAGTTCTCCAGACGATAAAAAATACTTTTGATTTGACTAATAGTGATTTGAACAAAATAGTCCAGCAGACAGAAACAGCCGTTAGTGCTCTGGAACAGCAGGTTAAAGAAAATCGGCAAAAAGGAATAAACAAGAAGATTATTAACGACTGGCATAAAGAACTGAAAAGTCTTTTAAGAAAAACGGCCGGTAATACCCGGCTGACTTATTCTGATGCCATTCAGTATGTGGCCAATTTGTTGAAAAAAGAACTGGTTAAAAAATTGGCGGATGATTATGAAATTATAGAAAAAGAAGTGGAAACGATCTGGGCTAATCGTGATTTAAAAGAAGCACCTCAGAAAACCGCCGGTTACGGCGATGGGAGCTGGATATTATTCCGATTGACCGCACCGGACAACAGTACTATTGAGGAATTTGCTAAATACCGTGAAAAAATACGACTGATTAATAACGCCAGACGCCTGGCTGCCGACAAAAATAAATTGCTTACGTCCGATGTCTGGTGGGAACAGGTCAGCCCCACGACCAAAGAAAAATGGTTGGAGGCCTATTTTGCCGAACGGCAGATGACCATAGTCCAGGTGAAAAAAGAGAATTGTTCTAATTGCCAGGGCGAAGGGGTGCTCAAATCTAAAAATAATGAACTCTGCGACCGTTGCCAGGGCGAAACATTGGAAGTAACGGTAATTTATCAATAATTAATGGAAAAAGTATTTTTTTATCTATTTTTTTTCTGATAATAAGCGGCGGTAAATTGCCGGCTGATGGATTGGTTTCCTTTGACAGCGGCGTCCTTGGAGGTTATACGGATAATCTTAATAATGCTTCTTCCGATGAAGATAAAACCGGTTCTGAATTTTTAGACGCCTGGTTTTCTGCCAGTCTCGCTGATGAGCGCATCCTTGACCCGGCTCAGATTTATTTAACCGGTACATATGAAAGAATAAACTATACCGATTATAGCGACCTCGCCGTTAATAACCTGATTCTCGAAACCGGATTTTCTTATCCATTTTCCGAAGTAACCGTTTTCTCAATAGAACCTTTTTCAGGATCCAGTAATTACAATGATTCTGATCGGAATGCTACCTTTCATGGTTTTTCCATAGTGCTACAACAGACATTTTCTAATCTTGATACTTCTCTTGGATATACTTATACCGATAACGACGCGAAAGAATCAGTCTTTAGTTATACCTCAAAAGAATTAAGGCTGAGCGGTGAAATAGAAATGTGGAATTCCATTTTCTGTTCAGTAAGTTATGCGGTTACTTCAAGTGAAAGTGTTCGTTATCAAACCATTTTGGTGCCGATACCGTCCGGCGGAAAAATGGGCAAGCCTTCGGTTACTTTTGCGCCCCGAGAGATTGCTTACCGAACCGAAACCAGCGGTAACGTTTTTTCGCTGAATCTGGAAAAAAAAGTTGCCGGCCGGATTTCCTTGCTAATCGACTATTCTCATTCATACGTGAAAAGTGATACGGGAAATTATCGCATTAATGCTATCTCGGGTGGTATCGGTTACCGCTTTTGAATAAAAATTATTGACAACTATACGAAAAATTTTATTCTTTAACCCTATATGGATAATAACGTCATCAAACAAAATAATAACCAGCCACCGATAAAATCGGGGCAGGTTGAATTGTTTCCCAAAATTGCCGACCCGAAGAAATTCCTTTTTGTTTCACTGGAAAGTTTAAGCGGCGACCTCGCCTGGCATATTAAAAATGAAGGCCATGAGGTTAAGGCCTATATCAAATCTGAAAGTGACCTTGATGTTTATAACGGGTTCGTTGATAAAATTGATAATTGGGAGCCGTATGTTGACTGGGCTGACGTAATTATTTTTGATGATGTGGAATTCGGCGCCACAGCCGATAAACTCCGCACTAAAGGAAAATTAGTCGTGGGCGGGACTAAATATACCGATGACCTGGAAATGGACCGCGAGTTCGGCCAGGCCGAATTGAAAAAATACGGAATTAATGTTCTGCCCAGCTGGAATTTTTCCGATTATGATTCGGCCATTAATTTCCTTAGAGACCATCCCGATCGATATGTGTTCAAACCAAGCGGTAATATTCCTTCCAGTGGTAAGGGGTTATTATTTTTAGGTGAGGAAGAAGACGGAAAAGATATCCTGGAAATCCTGGAACAAAATAAAGAAGTCTGGTGTAAAAAAGCGCCGACGTTTATATTGCAAAAATACGTTTCCGGAGTGGAAATAGCCGTCGGCGCCTTTTTTAACGGTCAGGATTTTATTTATCCCATTAATATTAATTTTGAGCATAAAAGGGTTTTTCCCGGCAACCTTGGTCCTTTTGCCGGCGAGATGGGAACGCTGATGTTCTGGAGCCAGCCGAACGTTTTGTTTAACTCAACTCTGGCGAAAATGAAACAGCCGCTGGCTGAATCCGGGTATATCGGATACGTTGATATTAATACCATCGTTAATGGCCGGGGGATTTATCCGTTGGAATGGACTACTAGGTTTGGCTACCCAACGATTCAGATTCAACAGGAAGGTATTCTGATGCCGATGGGGGAGTTCTTGCTGAAATTAGCCAGAGGCGAAAACTTTGAACTTAAAACCAAAAAGGGATTTCAGATTGGCGTGCGAATACTGGTTCCATCTTATTTCGCCAAAAAAGACCAGGAAATAACTGACCTCTACCACGATTTACCGATCCTTTTCAAAAAAATAAACCCGACGCTGGAAGGTATCCATATTGAAGATATTAAGATTGAGCATGGTGTCTGGCGGATTGCCGGTGAATCCGGCTGTTTGTTGGTGATTACCGGTTCCGGCTCAACCGTAACCGAGGCCCGGAAACAGGTTTATTGGCGCATTAAAAATATTATGATTCAAAATATGTTTTACCGGGTGGATATCGGTGAAAGCTGGCTGGAAGACAGCGACAAACTGCAAACCTGGGGATATTTATAGATAAAATTTGTAAAGTAAATTTTATGGCAGCGGCTGTCCGCCTTCCGCCTTAGGCGGAGCGGATTATCCCCGCCAATCTTTCATATCATCAAATCAGTTTTTCAACAGTCTCACAATATGAAACTCCGGCTGACCCGCCAACGATTTAAAGAATTAGTTGAAGAAGCCATCAGGCAATTGCCTTCCAAATTACAAAGTTACCTTTCTAACGTTCTGATCCAGATCCAATCACGTCCAACCAGGGAACAATTACGGCAATGGAATATTCCATCTACTGTGCATCTTTTAGGATTTTACCACGGGGTTCCGGTAAGTAAACGGAGCAAGGACGACACCT
>CAKKQI010000412.1 GCA_919901895.1 Candidatus Brocadiaceae bacterium
AACCGGCGACAACAACGTTGGCAACGTTGCACTCTACCACTGAGTTACGCCCGCGCAAAATAAATATCAAAATTGAAGCAAGAGACCCCGAAATAAATTATGGGTAAGACCGTTGACAAAGTCAATGGTTTTAATTTTACTATCAACCTTCTTAATGTCAAGATTTTTATCTGTAAGAAATGCTTGACACAGGCAAAATGTACTTTAAAATATAAGTAATCATAATAACAGGATACTCTGATGAGCCGCCGTAAACCATTAGGTCAAATTCTTAAAGAAATGGAGCTGGTCAAAGAAAGCCAGGTCCAGGAAGCACTGGAAATTCAACGCCAGAAAGGCGGAGCCATCGGACGGATCCTGATTAACCTGAGCTATGTCAGTGAAGAAGAAGTCCTGCTGGCGTTGGGCGCCCAGGTCGGTATGGAAGTGGTCAATCTGGATGAAATAGAAATACCCAACGAAGTTATTGAAAAAGTACCATCCTCGATCACCAAAGTTTACAAAATTATCCCCATCCGCTTTGAAAATAATACGCTGACCGTGGCGATGGCTAACCCGCTTAACATCAGCGTACTGGATGACCTGCGTTTTATGCTTAATTGCGAAGTTCAGGGAGCGGTCAGCGATGAAGAATCGGTCAACCGCGCTCTTAATAAGTATTACAAAGAACCGGCCGGGGCGGCTAACATCCTGGAAGAAATGAGCAAAACCTCCGGAGCGGCCGATCTGGAAATCCTGGATACGAAAAATAAAACCATCAGTCTGGAAAACGTTGAAGCCCTGGCCGACCAGGCGCCGATAAAAAAATTGTTAAACTTCATCCTTTTGCACGCCATTAAAGACCAGGCCAGCGATATTCATTTTGAACCTTTTGAAAAAGAATTTAAAATCCGTTACCGCGTGGATGGTGTTCTGTATGAAATGGTTCCGCCGCCGCTGCACCTGGCCCTGCCCATAATTTCCAGAATTAAAATAATGTCCAATCTTGATATTTCCGAAACCAGAAAACCGCAGGACGGCCGAATCCCTCTTAACGTCGGCGGTAAAATGGTTGATATCCGCGTTTCCACCCTGCCGACCATTTCCGGCGAAAGCGTGGTGATGCGCGTGCTGGATAAAAGCGTCGTCTCCCTTGACATGGAAAACGTCGGTTTACGGGACGAAGAAACTAAATTGGTAAAAAACCTGCTGGGTTTACCTAACGGCATCATTATTGTTACCGGCCCCACCGGTTCCGGAAAAACAACCACCCTTTACTCGGCTTTAAATCATCTGAATGATATTAAATATAAAATTATTACGACCGAAGACCCGGTTGAATACGACCTGCCGGGTATTATCCAATGTGAAATCCATGAGGAAATCGGGGTAACTTATGCCGCTTGTTTGAGAAACATTCTCCGGCAGGATCCGGATATCATTCTGGTGGGTGAAATCCGTGATGAAGAAACGGCCCGCATGGCAATCGAAGCATCGCTGACCGGACACCTGGTGTTAACTACCCTGCATACCAATGATGCTCCGCAATCCATTGCGCGGTTACTGGACCTGGGCGTACAACCTTATTTAATTACCGCGACGCTGGAGGCGATTGTCGCCCAGCGGCTGATCAGAAAAATATGCCCTCATTGCCGTGAGGATTTTGAACCCACGGAAGACGTCCTGATGGAACTCAACCTGACCCCTGAAG
This sequence comes from Candidatus Brocadiaceae bacterium, assembly GCA_919901895.1. GTDB lineage: Bacteria > Planctomycetota > MHYJ01 > JACQXL01 > CAKKQI01 > CAKKQI01. Next base: position 1,691 of record CAKKQI010000412.1, read on the forward strand.
AAATTAAGGGCAAAAAATTTTATCACGGAAAAAAATGCGGCCAGTGTAATAATATCGGATACCGGGGCCGGACGGCAATATTTGAAATAATGATCCTGAGCGACAAAATCAAGCATTTGATTATGGAAAACGCTTCGTCCGAAAAAATTAGAGTTCAAGCCCGTGAAGACGGTATGCGAACGCTGAGAGAAAACGGGTTGCTGGCCATTTTTGACGGAAAAACCACGGTAGAAGAAGTAGTTAAAGAAACATTATTTACCATATAAAACTTGCCCCGCCGCGCCGACGCAAATTTTATACTTTTTATCAGGAAATGATACAATTATCCCGCTAGACGGCGGGGTCCAATTCGCCCCGATGACCATCGGGGCTCATAGGAGGAGGAAAAATTATGCCAATATTCCATTACGAAGCGGTTGACCGGACCGGGAAACGAATCAATTCGGAAATAGAAGCCGGTTCGATCCAGGAGGCGCAGCAAAAAATCCGCCAGATGGGTTATTTCCCGACCGGCGTTCAGGAAAAAAGCGCGACGTCAACCGGAACGCCCGGGCCGGGAGCAGCCACCACCGGTAAAAAACTAAAAGGCTTTTACCTGGGCGGAGTCAGCCGGAAACAATTATCACATTTCACCCAGCAACTTTCCGTTTTGCAGGATGCCGGCCTGCCCCTTTTACGAAGTTTAAAAATCCTGGAAAAGCAGATGAAAACATCTTTGTTAAAAAGGATCGTCGGCCAGGTGACTGAAGAGGTGGAAGGCGGCAGCACATTCTCGGAAGCATTATCTAAATATCCCAAGGCATTTGACCGTTTATATGTCAATATGGTTAAAGCCGGTGAGGCCGGCGGAGTGCTTGATACGATTTTACTCCGGTTATCTATTTTTATGGAAAAATCCCAGGCGCTCAAGCGAAAAATTATCGGCGCTTTAATTTACCCGGTGATGGTTATCAGCGTCGCGCTTGTTATCCTGGTCGGCATTATGGCCTTTGTCGTACCAAAATTTGCCGCCATCTTTGCCGAAATGGGCACCTCTCTACCGGCGATGACCCAGTTATTAATGAGCATCAGCGAAACCATCAAAAACTGGTGGTTTTTGCTGCCGGTTATTCCGATTGTTCTTTACATCGGGGTAATCATATTTGCCCGCAGCAGGAACGGACGCCTGACCATCGACCGGCTTAAACTCAATGTGCCTTTAGTAGGAATGATTATGCGCAAATCGGCCATTGCCCGGTTCTGCCGCACTTTCGGCACTCTCTTAGCCAGCGGCGTTAATATTCTGGAATCGTTAACCATCGTGCGGAATGCCATCGGGAATGAAGTGCTGGCCGAGGCAATCCAGAATGTCCATGATAGCATCCGCGA
>CAKKQI010000413.1 GCA_919901895.1 Candidatus Brocadiaceae bacterium
TTTATTGACCTGCTTAAAACATATTGTATAATATATCCTGAATTATAATCCCACACCATAAATTCGTCTTAACCTATGAGTAAAAAAATTTTCTTGTTTCTATCGGGTTTAATCCTCATCGTCAACGCCATTCGTTTACCGGCCCAAACGACTGAACCAGGCATCGTAAAAAACGAAATCCAGGAATCTGCTAAATCAGGCTTAGTTTACGTCATCCCCATTCATGGAGCGATGATGGACCAGGGACTTCCTTATTTTATTAAACGTTCCATTGAATCAGCCAAAAAAGAAAAAGCCGCTTTAATCATTTTTGAAATTGATACACCGGGCGGTGCGGTTGATGTAACAACCGAAATATCCACCGCCATTCTAAACGCCAGCCCGATTACCACGGTGGCATATATTGTTTTAAAAGACAATGAAGGGATGGGCGCGATATCCGGCGGGGTTCTAGTCTCTATTTCCTGCGATAAGATTATTATGCAAAGCGGCACCGCCATCGGCGCATCGGAAGTAGTCGGGGCGGAAGCCCATCAGGAAAAATACACCTCAGCCGTCGGGGCAATTATGCGCGCCCGGGCCGAAAGCAAAGGACACTCAACCAATCTGGTTATGGCGATGGTGGATAAAGAATTGGAAGTTAAAGAAGTAAAAGTGGACGGCCGACGCACCTTTCTGACTCCCGTGGAAATTAATGATTTAGTCCAGCAGGGAAAAAGCGTGGAAATAATCAAAACCGTCATAGAGAAAGGAAAACTTTTGACCCTGACCGCCCGGGAAGCCAAAGAATACGGACTCTGCAGCGCTATTATGGAAAAATTAGAAGAAATACCGCCCCTTTACCGGATAACCAATCCCATTTTCAAAGAAGCATCGTCAACCTGGTCTGAAGATTTGGTGATGTTTTTAACCAACCCCCTGGTCGCGGCGATTTTGATGATGGTTGGAATGCTGGCCGTGGGCATCTCTTTATACGCACCCGGATTCGGGGTGCCGGAAGGATTAGCCATCACTTGTTTCCTGATAATTTTCTTCGGGAATTATTTGGTCGGATTAGCGGAAGCGATTGAAATAGTCCTTTTTATCCTCGGAATTCTTTTATTAACCGTAGAATTATTTGTCCTGCCCGGTTTTGGCGTGGCCGGAATCGGCGGTATTATTTTAATCCTCGTCAGTCTGGTTTTAAGTATGCAAAATTTCACGTTACCAGACCCGCAGATTGCCCCGTGGCAGGTGGAAATACTTCAGAAAAATGTGCTGATTGTCGCCGGGTCATTTTTTGCCGCGCTGGTTACGTTTTTACTACTCTTGAAATTCTTGCCCAATACTCCGTTTCTATCACGACTGGTGCTGCGGACTGAAGAACAAACTCAAAGCGGGTTTACCATAACACTACCGGAGCAGGAAACGTTTATCGGGCAAAAAGGAACTGCTTTAACTACCTTAAGACCGAGCGGAAAAATAAAAATAGGCGAGAAGTTATTGGATGCCGTGGCGGACGGAGAATTCGTTGAAAAAAATGAAACGGTGGAAGTGATTAGAACGGAAGGAACGCATCTGGTCGTCACCAAGCATTTCCGCCTCATCGGCGGACAGGACACAAAACCTCCGGATAAAATTTAAATTATGGGATTGACACTAATAATTGTTATTTACCTGATCAGCCTGGTTTTAATCTTCGCGGAATTATTTGTCCCGGGCGGAATTTTAGGGATTATGGGAGCCGCCGGGCTGGGAATAAGTTTATACTTTGGTTTTGCCGAATATGGCCGGTTTTTGGGGCTGGGGCAAATCTGCCTAACCTTAATTATTCTTCCTTTAATCCTGTATTTTGGTTTAAAAAGATTAACTCTTCAGAAAGAATTAAAATCATCGGAGGGCTTTATTATTAAAGAAGCCGACCACTCTAAATTCCTTAAGGCCGAAGGCACCACCTTAACCGACCTCCGGCCGGCCGGATTGGCCCTGATAAATAACCAGAAAATTGACGTGGTCACCGAAGGTGCTTTTATTAACAAAAATACCAAAATAAAAGTTTTTGATATTCAGGGTAACCGCGTCGTCGTCCGGTCAGTTAATTAACGCGAAGGTTTATCATCCGCTCCCGATTATGAATCAGAAAATATTGATAATACTAATAATGGGATTCATCGGCCTGTTCAAAGGATATGCGGTTTCCACGGAACCGGAAACGAATCCGACCGTCATTCCGGTGAAACCTGAAGATATTATTCAAGAAGCGTTTAAAAATATCGCTGCTTCTGAAGGATATCATATTGACAGCAAATTTTCTTTAGTCCTGACCGGTCAGGCGCCTCTTAAAAAAGAAGGAACGATTCAATTTGTTTACCGGAACCCAAATCCAGCCGGCGGCACAACAGGTCTAATCCATATTATCACTAACTGGGAAGAGCAGGAGTTTGAAAGTTATCAGTTTATCCCGTCCCGCCCTGGCGAGACGGAAACCAACAATCAACTAATCAACCGTCATCCTCTAACCAATGAATGGCTGCCGGTAATGGATTCTCACCTTTCAACGATGACAGAATTATATGAAAATATCAAAGGGCATTTAACGAATTTTCAAACCAAACCGCCTCAAAAAATCCAGAATAACAATTGCTTGGTCATTCAGGCAATAATGAATCAGGCAGGACAAAAAAAAATTACCGAAACTCCGCCCCTGCCTTTACCGATGCAGCTAAATTTCCAGGATATTTTAGACAATCAATTTATTTTCTGGATAGACGAAATAAACCGGTGGCCGGTCCGGATTAGTTTTTCCCTGACCATCTCCGGAGATGAATTTTCAGAATTATTCCCCCAGGCGGAAGAAGGTGTTTTTGAAGAAGAACCCCGGAAAATAATAGTCATAAATTTTGAAATGGATTTTTTCAATTATAACAAAAATCTTGACTTCACCATACCGGATGAGGTAAAAAAGTTATTAAATCAGGAACGAAGCGACCAAAAAGAAGAGAATAAAATAAAGAAATAAATATTATTAACTAATATAAATTTTATCCCGCCTGACGAGATAAAATTTATCAAGGAGGTCTGACGTTATGGAATTGAATTTATTTACGCTGGTGATGGGGGCATTGGTAATCTTTGTGTTCATTATCTCGGTGATATTTATGCGGTTTGGTTTTCTCTGGTTACAGGCATTGCTTTCCGGAGCGCATGTGCGGATGACCGACTTGATCGGGATGTGGTTTCGGAAGGTTGACGCGCGGGTGATAGTAATTAACCGGATTAATGCCGTCAAGGCCGGACTGGACATCGGAACGGACGGTCTGGAAGCCCATTATTTAGCCGGTGGTAATGTAACTAAGGTGGTCCGCTCCTTGATTGCCGCCAATAAGGCGGGCATCAAATTGACATTTGAACGAACCACGGCCATAGACCTGGCCGGCCGTGATGTGCAAGATGCGGTGCATACCAGCGTCTTACCCAAAGTGATTGATTGCCCTGACCCCAAAAAAGGCCGTGACTCAATTGATGCGGTGGCCAAAGACGGTATCCAAGTAAAAGTCAAAGCGCGAGTAACGGTGCGAACCAATCTGGACCGGCTGGTCGGAGGCGCGACCGAAGAAACGATTATTGCCCGCGTGGGTGAAGGCATTGTTACCAGTATCGGCTCGGCTGATTCTTATAAATATGTATTAGAAAACCCTGATTCCATCTCCAAAAAAGTTCTGGAAAAAGGGTTGGATGCCGGAACGGCCTTTGAAATCCTTTCAATTGATATTGCGGATATTGATGTCGGTGAAAATATTGGAGCCCGGTTGCAAACGGACCAGGCCCAGGCGGACTTAAAGATTGCCCAGGCGAAGGCCGAGACACGCCGGGCGATGGCGGTAGCCCAGGAGCAAGAAATGAAAGCCAAAACCCAGGAAAAACGCGCGATGGTCGTGGAAGCCGAAGCCGAAATCCCCAAAGCCCTGTCTTTTGCTTTCCGCGAAGGACGGTTGGGCGTGATGGATTATTATAATATCCGCAATATTCAGGCAGATACGGAGATGAGAAAGTCTATTTCGGAACCGCCGACCAAAGGTCCGGAACAGTCCAAAGGCTAAATAAATGAGCCCTCGGGGAGTTTTTTACCTCACCGAGGGATCATCCTGAGTCCCGTCCCGCCCAAGCGGGACAGGACGAAGGGATCTCACAACGAGATCCTTCGTCCCCCGATGGACATCGGGGTACTCAGGATGAGGGGTCGGGAAACTCCCCGACCCCTCAATAAATTCAATATTTGTAACTCAAGACTTTAGTCTTGATTATTAAATAAAAATTTCCAAAGAAATTTTTATTGCCTCAATAGCGGAACTGCCCCGCATCCCGCCGCGGCGGGATTATTTGCCTGATAAAGCAGACGCGTCCCGATAAATGGGCGAGTGGCGGAATGGCAGACGCGCTAGATTCAAAATCTGGTGTCCGCAAGGGCGTGTGGGTTCAACTCCCTCCTCGCCCATTTATCGGGATGCCGCAAGGTCCCCGACATAAAATCGGGGCAGGCGGGTGGGTTTCCACCGAAGGACGGCTCTGCCTCTGGTATGACAACTCCCTCTTTCGGCACTTTTATGATACACAGAATTAGAGACTTTCTAATAGAAGTATCAACTTGTTATAAGTAAACTGGTTTTCGCCCCCTGTCATTCAGACTGTGTCATCCGCCTGAGGCGGACGAGGAGTCCTGTCCCGCCTGGGCGAGACGGGACGACGAAGTAATCTCATTAAATAGAGATTGCTTCATCCCGATTGCTATCGGGATTCGCAATGACAAAAAGAGGATTATAACACAGTCTGAATGACACTGACATGGCGTAGTTATATGGTGTTACTTCCATTAGAAAGTGTCCAGAATGATGCTGATTTAAAATAAAAATTTTCTGAAAGAAAAATTATTATGGATGATTTAATCCAATTTGCGGCGTATGCCATTATTTTTATCATTATCGGTATTGTTTCGCTGATTAAAAAAGCCAAACTCTCCAGGCAGCAACGAGTGTTGCTTGAAGAACGGAAAAAACCGCGGGAAAATCGTGGGAAAATAGAACCGGGACTACGACCCGCATATATTCCGGCGGGGACCCAACCGGTTTCCAGAAAGGAAATCGACCGGGCTAAAGAAGAAGAAGAAGAGATGGAAGAAGTCATGGAAGAAGAAACGGAACCGGCCGAAATGGATATAGAAGAAGCGTTACGACGCGCTTTAGGAATACCTTCAATGGAAAAACCAAAAATGGTCGTTCTTCCTAAAGTAAAATTAATCAAAAAATTTATCCCATCCGAAAAAGTAATTCCCTCTCCGGATATCGCAGGAATTGAACCGGGAAAAATCATACCTGAAGATTCACCAGCCATAGTTGAAACTCTGGCCATAGTTAAAGAAAAAGATTTGCCCTGGTTAACGCATTTTGACAAAAGCGCATCTTCGGAATTCAAAAAAATGGTAATTTTTTCCGAGATTATTGCGCCTCCGCTGTCTTTACGGAAACGCCAGACGCGATTACTTTGTTGATGTGGTAGAATCGTCTTCAGAAGAAGGAATAGGTGCTTGATTTTGAGGCGAAAAAATTTGAGACGAAGAAGAGTTTTCCTCCGGTCTGGCCCGTGAAAGAACAGTTTCTTCTGCCCCGCGCCGGTGAGGACCGCGGTCTTTGATTAGTATCCTGACATGAGGTGATTGATATATCTGTTCCTTCGAGTTATCGGTAGTTTTATAACCACCCATTCCTTCAGGCGGTTCAATCTTTTTAAATGACGGCCTTTGATGAAATACTATTTTGAACCGTTCTTTCGCCTCGATGATAGGTTGAGACGGCTTAAACGGATTGTTTTTTCTTATTTTTTCCAGCACCATTAAAGCACCGGGCAACCCAACAAAAATCATCAGCGAAATAGATAGCAATAAAACCACCAGTTTGGCAGAGACTTTATTAGTCTGGCTCTCCTTGATTCCCCATTTTCTACCTTCTTGTTTCAGTTCAACAAACATATAATTATGTAAACTTACTTTCGGCGGAACACCCCGGCCGGCAAAGATGAGGTGACTATCAGATTTAATCGTTCCGACAATTTATATTGGTTTCAAGCGAGATGGGCATTATATATTGATCAGGTAACCGGGCGTTAACGACCAGTTTAATTTTAAGAGGGTCCTGCAAACTGATATTCAACGCTTGGGCATCCATATAACCAGCATCCCCAAGAACCGTTTGCCCCTGTTCTCTGGTAAAAGTTAACCCGTTACTTAAGGTAATCGTGGTTGTATTAATACTGGTGATAGACAGAGGAAAAGTATACGAACCGAAACTCACATATTTTTTCAGTTCGCCCCGGTTTTGCGTATTGGGATTAGCATAGGGCGCATAAAGAACCACGGCCTGCCATAGAGGTGTGCCATTACTTCCGATTACGAAAGTACCAGTAATACTACGCGCAATCGGAAAACAAATGGCATCCTGCATTTGCGTGCCAAGCGCCGGATCCACCCACGAATAAACGGTAAAGGCACTACTGGAACTTTCCGCCAGTTCTTCACATATTTGATCAAGTTTAATCTGTAATTCTGTCTGCGCCCGGACAATCGTTTTGCCCGTATCATAGGCATCATAACCGATCATATAAGTTTCCATCGTGATCATCAAAATAATAGCCAGAATAGTGCTGGCAATAACCAATTCTATAATGGTAAAACCGTGGCTTATTTTTAAATTCCGTCCGGGAGGAAGAATAAAAAGCGCAGCCGGATTAAATTTTATTTTTTGTGGCTTCATTTTTGTTTCCTCTAATAGTTCGTCCGCTCCCGCCAAGACGGGAGAGGGTGACGACAAATCTTACAATGACGATGTATTTATTTTGCCCGGCGCGAAACTAATTTGGCTGAAAAAGGCGGAGGCTTGGGACCCGGGTGGGTAATACTGACCGTAATTTCATAAAGATTGCCCGCCACAGCACCCACATCAGTTATCTGGATAAGACCGATATTTTGATTAGGCAGACTCTTGACATCAAGAAAAGCAAACGCGGTATTATTATAAGTCGTCAACAAAGTAGCAAACGGTCTTACCTTCATCTCTTCCATTACTTCTTCGCAGGCTTTAAAAGCCAAAACCCGTTGATTGGTGTATTCATTGTTCACGGCGCTGGTATTAAAAAGACTGGTGGCGCCCATCAAGGCCGTAGCCAGAATACCAACTGCAATCGTAACTTCTAATAAACTATTACCTTTATTCATAAAAAAAAGCCTCCTCGTAAACTCATTCCTTACATATAATTATATAAGACTTGAGGTAAAAAAGCAAGCGTTTTTTTATTTTTATAGAAAAATATTTATTGGAGTTTAAATCCTACGATTTTAGCAAAGGAATCGGCTTTAAGACTGGCGCCGCCGACTAGGGCCCCGTCAATATCCGGTTCCGTCATCAGAGCATCAATATTATCAGGCTTAACGCTTCCTCCGTAAATAATCCTTATTTCCTCGGCGGCCGCGGCGTCGGCTAAACGAATAATCAGTTGCCTGATAAACGAATGCACTTCCTGCGCCTGCTGAGGCGTGGCGGTTTTACCAGTGCCAATGGCCCAGACCGGCTCGTAAGCAACAATAATTTCTTTAATTTTCTCAACGGGAATATCATCAAGCCCTGATTCTACCTGTTTACGAATGACGGTCTGGGTTGTTCCTTCCTCGCGTTCTTCTAATTTTTCTCCCACGCAAAAAACAGGAATTAATCCGGTGTTTAGCAGGGCTTTGATTTTTTTATTAACCATCTCGTCGGTTTCGCCCATCAGATGGCGCCGCTCTGAATGCCCGACGATGACAAAATCACAACCGCTGTCTTTAAGCATCGGGGCGGAGATTTCGCCGGTAAAAGCACCCGCCGGTTCCCAGTAAACATTCTGAGCGCCCAGTTTAATATTACTGTTCTTAAGAATATCCCTGGCCGTATTAATATAAACGAAAGGCGGGCTGACGCCGATTTCGACATCGGTAACCTCGGCCAACTCGTTTTTTAAATCCGCCAACAGATCTGTCGCCTCGACGGCGGTAGTATGCATTTTCCAATTGCCGATAATTACAGGTTTTCTCATAAAATTTTATTTATAGAGTTTATATAATAAAACATTCTTATTTAAAAAATCAAGAAAATAATTAGAGAGTAGTCCAGTTTCAAGTCGCCTCTTCGGCGACCCGCCGATGAGGTGGGAAACATTCTTCTTTTTAGTCCCGCCTTGGCGGGACCAACATCCAACAACAGTCCGCCTAAGGCGGATCGGGACACGCTTTAGCGTGAAAAAATACAAGCATCACGCCCGCCATAAAGGACAAGTCATACAGTGCGGTCCGCCGTGGCCTTTAAATAACTCATCGCCGGGAAAAGAACTGACCTGACCACCCCGTTTTTTTATTTCTTCCACCACCCGGGGCGCCAGATCGTAACCGACCACCTGCCGGGGGCCGGTAGCAATGTAATTAGCGGCCGCTTGGTCGCATTCTTCCTTTGAGATTTCAATCAATTTGATATTGTTCTGCCGCAGAAAATCCATAAACCAAATCGGCCGAGGCGGCTCTTTTTTAGTAAAAAGAATTGAAGGATAAATATCAAGATGAGGCGGATAGATAATCGCCAGTTTTTCATCAATCATCATAATATCGCCGTCAATATGGATGACCCCTTTAGGTAACATAATCATAATCAGACGGTCGACCGGCGTGGAATCAAATAATATTTTCTTTAATTGATGAATCGCGATATCGTTAGTTCGGTCGCACAAGCCGACCAGGACCGTATGGTCGTCAAAAAACTGGAGACCGCCTCCTTCAAGAAGACCGGGCGGTTCAATTAGGCCGAGGATGGGAATATTTAATTTCCGGCAAACCCGTCCGACGATTTGCTCATCAAATTTCCGTCCCTTGCTTTTCAGGTTCATTAAAATCATACCGGAGCCGACCATCATTCCTAAATCACGGGTATAAATCATATTCGGCCGGCGCCGGATATAAGCCAGCGATTCGGCGTCTTCAGCCAAAACTTCTTCTATCAGAACTGGTTCCGCCCCGTTTTTCGCTACTAAGTTAAGAAAAGTTTCATAATCCTGACGGAATATTTTATGATTGATTGCAGAAAAGTAATTAAAATGATCGGCCGTGGTATGATCGGTAATCAATTCAATCTCCGGTCCGGGCCGGTGCATTAATACTTTTTTTAACGGCTGGTAGGCGCTAAGAACCTGATACATAAAAAAATTATTAATTATAAATGATGAATTATAAATTTAAGAACTGAAACCTGTTTACTCTGTAATAAATCATACCTGAACAGATAAAAAAAACAAGGAATTGAGAATAATAAAAAAGCCTATTCCTCCAATGTAACATCGGGGAACAGGCTTTTTGGTTTTAAATGCTTTTAATGAGATCCTTCCCCCGCACTTTAGCAAAGTGCGTGGTCATTTTGTCTCAAACTCAGCGTCAATCACTTCCTCGCTTCCGCCGGACGAACTTTTTTTACCGGTCCCGCTCGGCTGTGATTCCTGATTAGCGCCTTCGTCCGATCCACCTTTGGCAGCGGAACCGGCTGAAGCCTGTTGCGCCTTGGCCGCCTGCTCATAAACCTTTTGCGCCACTTGGTGGCTGGACTGGGTCAGTTCGTCAATGGCTTTCTTAATTACCCCGACATCTTCTCCATCTTTGGCTTTTTTCAGTTTTTCAATCGCTTCGTTAATCTTATTCTTTTCGTCGGCACTGACTTTATCACCCAGTTCTCTAATATTTTTCTCGGTAACGTAAATCATATGGTCGGCTTGGTTACGCGCATCAATCAAAGCGTGTTTCTTTTTATCCTGTTCCCCGTATTTTTCCGCATCTTTAACCATATTCTGGATATCTTTTTCCTCCAGACCGGAAGACGATTGGATCACGATCGACTGTTGTTTGCTCGTAGCCAGGTCTTTAGCGGCCACATTCAGGATACCGTTCGCATCAATATCAAAAGCAACTTCGATCTGGGGAATCCCGCGCGGGGCGGACGGGATACCGGCCAAACGGAAACGGCCGAGCGTCCGGTTATCCAACGCCATTTCCCGTTCGCCCTGCAAAACATGAATCTCCACTTCGGTCTGGCTATCAGCCGCCGTGGAAAAAATTTCCTTCTTGGAAGTGGGAATAGTCGTATTACGCTGGATCAGCGGCGTGCGTACGCCACCCAGTGTTTCCAGCCCCAGGGTTAACGGAGTAACATCAAGAAGGAGAATATCCTTAACGTTTCCGGCCAGAACCGCCCCTTGAATCGCCGCACCGACCGCGACCACTTCATCCGGATTAACGCTGCGATTAGGTTCTTTGACAAAAAAATCTTTAACCAATTTTTGCACCATCGGAATCCTGGTTGACCCCCCCACCAGAACCACTTCCTGTAAATCCTGCGGAGTTAATTTAGCATCGGCCAACGCCTGCTTGCACGAGTCTAAAGTTGATTTAAGTAAATCGCCAATTAATTGTTCCACTTTAGTCCGGGTAATTTTCATCTGAAGATGTTT
>CAKKQI010000414.1 GCA_919901895.1 Candidatus Brocadiaceae bacterium
ATTAAAAACCTGCCCATCCTGTTAAGGACTATTTCCGGAATTGATGGATTAGAATGGATTAGATTACTTTATACCCATCCGGCTCATTTTACGGATGAACTGATAGACGAAATCGCCCGTAATGAAAAAATCGTCAAATACGTGGACCTGCCCATTCAACACATCAGCGACCGGCTATTGGAACAAATGGGCCGTCTGGTGAGCCAGACTGATATTAAAGAATTAGTTTTTAGGTTACGGAAAAAAATAAACAACTTTTCCGGCAATCAACCGGTTTTATTCTTACGGACTTCCGTTATTGTCGGTTTCCCGGGCGAAACCGAGGATGATTTCCAAACGCTGCTTGATTTTATAAAAGAAACAAAATTTGAACGGCTGGGTGTTTTTCAGTATTCAGCGGAAGACGGCACATCGGCCGCCCGGTTAGCCGGACGTGTTCCCGCCGCCATAAAGCAGAAACGTTTTGACGCGGTAATGAAACTACAGCAAAAAATCGCCTTCAATCATAACAAACAACTCGCCGGCAAAAAATTGGCCGTGATAATTGAGGCTGATCATCCGGACAAAATAAAAATTTACAGATCCGCCCTGAGCCTGGCTCGGCTGAGCCCTTCGGCCGTGAGCCTCAGAACGAACTGCTCGCCGAAGCCCCGCTATCCGAAGGGTTAACCGGTCGGACTTACGGCGATGCGCCGGAAGCGGACGGACTGATTTATCTGACGCCCAACCGATCCAACAACAGCGGGCGGCTTAAAACCGGAGATATTCGCACCGCGCTGATCACCGGATTCCGTAATTATGACCTGACCGGAAAAATATTATGAATCTGCCGAATAAACTTACCGTCCTCAGATTTTTGATTGCCATTGTTTATTTTATTATCCTGTCCTTTTATGATAAGGCCGAAGCGGCCACGGCCTGGCTGATGCGACCGGCCTTATTGCTTTTTATTATCGCCGCCCTGACCGATTTTTTTGACGGCTATCTGGCCCGACGATACCAGACGGTTACCAAGTTCGGACGGATCAGCGATCCACTGATTGATAAAATTATTATCTGCGGCTCTTTTATATTTTTTACCGGCTGGAATAACCTGAATTATTTTTTACCTCCCTGGATAGTGGTGGTCATTGTCGCCCGGGAATTCATGGTCAGCGGGTTACGTGGATTGATGGAAAGCCAGGGCATTCCTTTTGCCAGTACGATTTGGGGAAAACAAAAAATGCTCTGCCAGACGATTATGATTATCTGGAGTCTTTTTTATCTAGGTTACCCCGGTCTAATTATTCCGGTAGTCTGGAGCACGGTTATTTTACAGACGTTGGTCTGGGTCACGCTGGTTTTAACCGTTCTCTCAGGGTTAGTCTATTTTCTGCAGGTCGGCATCTGGAAAGAAATTAATCGGAACCTATCGTGAAAAATTTATTGCTTAAAGCCTTGACCAGCGGCTTGTTTACCGGGTACACGCCGGTTATTCCAGGCACCGGCGGAACTTTGCTGGCCCTGTTACTCTATTATATTTTGAACCTGGTTTTTCTTAACCATCTGCCATTTCAAATCTGGTGCGGTAGTACGATTATTTTTTTTACATTATTATCGCTTCTCACCGGACAGTGGGCCGAAGAACATTTTCAAAAAAAAGACCCGGGTCAGTTTGTTCTTGATGAAATGGCCGGTTTCGGCTGCGCGATTTTTTTAATACCGTTTACCTGGACGTGGTGGCTGGCGGCATTTCTGCTATTCCGTTTTTTTGATATTGTCAAACCTTTCCCGGCTAAACAAGTTCAACAGTATCACGGCGGACTGGGTATCGTGCTGGATGATATTTTGGCGGGGATTTACGCTAATTTGGTTATCCATCTGCTACTTCAGTTATCTGGTAAATAATACCAGGCAAACCATACTAATAACCACCAGAGCGATGATGATTATAATCCAAACGAGAGGAAATTCTTTTTGACCTGCCCCGTCCCGCCAAGCGGGACTATCAGAGGTAACTACTTTCCGCGGGGAAGATGACTGAACCACTCCCACCGCTGGCGGAACAAGCGGAGTAGTTATTTTGGGTGGAGATGGCTTAATCCCAACCGACCCGCTTCTGATAACAGATTGCTCCGCTATAGACAGAGATTGTTTAGCAACACTAACTTGTCCCGTCCCACCTTGCGGGAGCGGAACCGGTTTAGGAAATGGCGGCGCTGCTTTGCTTGTCCCATCCCGCCTGGCGGGAGCGAGGGAAGAATTAACTGATTGAGAAACAGGACCGACCACTATTTTTTTATCAATAACCAGCGCTGAAACGACCGGTTGAGAAACCGGAGGTTCTATTTTAACGGAAGGCCGGTTACCGGACCCGATTCTATCGGAGCCTGTTTGAACGGACACTTGCCCCGTCCCGCCTTGCGGGAGCGGCAGAGCCACCGTAACCGGACTTGTCCCGCTAGAAGCGGGAGTAAAGACAACTTTATTTTTATCCGACTGGGACTGACCTGAAGGCAAATATTCCCGTTGAACTTTATCAATCACCAATTTGGAAATACTTTTAAGAGTGGGAAAAACGCCTTCCCCTTTAAAGGCAACGGCTTCAAAATCCGGGACATTATATTTATTTAGTGCCGCGCGCATTTTTGCCACATCCATCACATCCGGCAAATCACGCTTGTTGAATTGAATCACGAGAGGAATACCGTTTAGGTCCAGCCCGTAACTTTTTAAATTCTCTTCCAGATCTGCCAAGGATTCTCTGTTTTCCTGTTCTTTGGAAGATTGAGAATCGGCCACAAAAACCACTCCGTCCGTGCCCTGCAAGACCAACCGGCGGGTAGAATTATAATAAACCTGCCCCGGGACGGTATAAAGTTGCAATTTAACGCCCATCCCGCCTATTTGCCCCAGGTTAACCGGTAAAAAATCAAAAAACAGCGTCCGGTCGCCTTCCGTAGCAATAGAAACCAGTTGTCCTTTATTATTTTCCGGAATTTTTTTGTGGACCATCTCAATATTAGTGGTCTTACCGCACATTCCCGGACCGTAATAAACAATTTTACAACTGATTTCTTTTCGGGCAAAATTAATCTGGGACATATCGCTTAATGCTTCAGGTTACGGTTACGTACCTGCCGGCACCCATGGCTGGATGGGAGAGGATACGATACTTTCTGATAACGGATATTCTACCAGTTGGTAACCTCAAATTATTCCTGCCATAAAAATCCTTCCATCGCTTCAAACTGCGCCTTTAAGATATCCGAGGAAAGAATCTTGAGAGATAGAGATTGGTTTTTGGGCAAAGTAAAATACGGAAATTCGTAAGGTTTCGTATTTCCGAAATCACCGCGTTTTAGAATATTCTGTTTAGTCATTTCAAAAATATTGAAATAAGCGTTAGTGTATTTCGTTTCCCAAAGGTCGGTATTAAAGGGAAACGGTAAAACACCGGCCATTTCTGTTCGGACGGCATCTCTGGAGTCAACAATGTGTTTCATAGCAGGCAAAACGTCTATTCCGAAATGTCTCTCATGAGGAATAAAACCAGTAAGTTCCATGGGTATGTTAGGTTCGCCTGGAGAATGAGAATATGCTATGTTTATGCCTACTTTTCTTCCGACCGTCGTAAGGGTTCGTCTTATGCCTTTCCCAAGTCTTGTAAAAGCCTTGTCTGTCTTATTCACAGCCCGCTTAAGGAATTTACGAAATCTACTTTTGTTTCCCAGCGGGTCAGATAAACTTAGCGGATTATTCCCGACATAGGTATATAGGTTCAAGCCGCCGGCAATACCGATTGGATCAGGAGAAATAAAGCGTCCGACCTGCGGGTCATAATAACGAGAACGATAATAATAAAAACCGGTTTCTTTATCAAATTCCCGCCCGGTAAAAGCAAAAGGATTTCCGGTTTCTCCCTGATGTTTGAATTGCCCGAAGGAATCATAACCCATTCGTTCCACCAGGTCACCATCATCGTCCGTGAGGGTACTAATACTTCCTAACAGGTCGGCGTGATAATAGAAAGTCTTTTTGTGACGGGTCATTGCGAGCGGCTCATCAATCTCACCTGACCGGGTATACCGGGCAATGATGCGGCCATTTTCATCCGTTTCGCCCACGATATCAAACCCATCATAGAGATATCTGATTATTTTAATATCATCATCTTCATTTTTACATTCTTTTTCTTGGTCATCCCTATTATCGTGGTCATTTTCTATCTCGGTTATCTTTTTTTCAATCCGCCTGCCCAGAACATCATAAGAATAAGTAATAACCTCTTCTTCTGGCTCTCCTTTTTCTTTCTTATGATGATGCTGTTTTCTTACTTTAACAAGCCGATTCTCAAAATCATATTCAAAT
>CAKKQI010000415.1 GCA_919901895.1 Candidatus Brocadiaceae bacterium
GACGTGTTCCAGGAATCCCCAGTTGGAAACAAACCCGATCCAGCCGCCGCCGAGTTGAATATACCGTTCGCCCTCTAACCGGAAATAATCCGAAAGGTCGGAAGCGTATGAACTAAATCCTTCCAGTTGAGCGATGATATTTTTTTTACCGATAATGGCGGCAAAGGCCCCGGCTGAGGCGCGGTATTCCATCTGGGTGCCGGGCGCGGTGTGGCGGTTAATCGTATCTGAACCAATGGCCAGGGCATAATCGACAAAACCAGACTCCACCAGAGCCGCCGCGGCAATAATCGCCGAACTGCCTGATTTTCCGGCAAACTGGAGGTCATAAGAAATAATTTCATTCGGTAATCCCAGGGCATCCTGGACAATAGTCGCCGCCGCTTTAGTGGCATAAGGATTGGTGCCGGAGCCGAAAATCACCGCTCCGATTTGGGAACGTTCCAGTCCGGAACGCTCCAGGGCCTGCCGGGCGGCCGCCACCCCCAGCGTCAGCGTATCTTCATCCGGTAAAAGCACCGCCCGCTCCCGTAAACTCATCTTGTCAAATATCTCCGGCGTCACGTTCCGCCAGACCCGGAAGATCTCCTGCACATCAATCCGGTGTTTGGGAATATAAGTCCCGTAACTGATAATTCCTGCTTGCATTTTATTAAATCCTCTCTGTCTTACGGAGTTTTTCCCTCAGTTTTTTCTCCCGTTTCGTTAAAACCTTATCGGTAAGTTTATTAACTTCTTCCAACCAATTGAGCTTCCATTCAGTTGAAGTATCACGAAACTTATACAGTACTTCATCCGGATAAGCATAAACAATCGTTTTTTTTGCTGATTTTTTGGCCGGCATCTCTTACCTCTTTTTTATTACCGTTTTCAGCATTTGGATATCAGACAAATCAACCGCCCGGCCTGCTTTTTCTTTCATTTTAATAAGATCTAAAATTGGAACTAAAGGAATCAATAAATTACCGGCCCGTTTAATAACTTTCCTCTTGAGCGTTTCATTGATTTTTAGCGGCGCAGTCACCAGCAGATCAATTTCCTGGATAGGAATTCTATGATGGTAGAAACTAAAAACCTTCATATTTTTTTTTGTTATCCACTGCTTACGAATAATCGGGTCGGCGATCAATTCAGGATTAACCGGCAAACGGGAATGATAACCTAAAGATTTAAGAACCATTGTTAATTTTTTAATATTAATAGCCGACAGTTCAACCAAAAGGTCTAAATCCTGAGTCATTCTTGGAACGCCGTAAAGATTTACTGCTATTCCGCCGGCCACCGCATATTTAACCCGTGCTTTATTCAACGCCCGGAATACTTTTTCGTAAAACATAAACTTTTTGAAACAAAAATTTTATCGCGTAAAGGATTTAACCAAATCAACCGTCTCCGTAACACGAAGGGGTCGGAGGGGGGGGTGTCACGATCCCGGCGGGCGTAAAGGATTTAACCAAATCAACTGTCTCCGTCACCCCTAACTGCCGGAAGAGGAAACTGAATTTATCTTCAAGAGTTCCGGTAATCGCCTCAATATTTTCACGCGGCATCTCCCACATCAATCTTTTAAAAGGACCAAATGCTTTTTTTCTGGTTTTATAAAAAAATTGCTCTTCGGTATCGGTGGTTTTGCGTTCATCCGAATGATGCGTCAGCAAATATTTGTTTATCTCTTTCAGTAATGACGAAGGGAAATGCGCGCTGTCATAAATAATATTCTGGAATCCCGTGGCCAGATGAATTTCAGCCGTTTCATTTTCCGGGAATTTACTGAAAGCGGACTCAGGCAAAGTTGAAGCGCCGTGCTGAACCGCACCGGCTAACCCGAATTCCTGACGGGCGATCTGAGAAAGCGTTTTTAAAACGCCGAAATCAATCTCTACCTCAGCCAGCGAACCATCCGGCAAAACCACCCCGCCATGCTTGGTGCCGGTCTGAACGCTTATCTTGGAAATTCCGGGCCGGCCCGGTGCGAGAAAAGAGCGATACTGTTTCATAAAAGCCCGCAGTTCATCCGGCGTACTATTCTGTTTACCCACTTCGCCAATCTCGCCGCCGACCGAAATTACCACGCCGGCTGGTTGCCGCTGGCGGATATAGCCGGTTAGTTCAGCCGTAACGCGGGCATTAGTTTCCTGCTGGGCGGCCACGGTCGGCTTACTCAAGTCCACCAGAGTTGAGGCATCAATATCAATATTATAAAAACCGGCTTCAATGGATCGCTCAATTAAATTCTTCAGCGCCCCGATTTCAGCCGACGCATCCACCGCATATTTTTTAGAACTCACCTGATAATGGTCACCTTGCAGAAAAACCGGTCCCCGGTAAGATTCTTTAATCGCGGCGGCCAGGACGCAAGCGGCATATTCAGCCGGTTCCTGTTTGGTATAGCCGATTTCGCTCCGGGCGATTTCAAAGATAAAAACACCAACCTTATTTTTCCGGGCCGCCCGGAACACCGCCCGCGCCACATCATAGGTTAACCCCCGAATATTTATCGCCGGCACTGTCTTGCGGTTATAAACCGGTCCCGATTGTATCGGGGCTTCATAAAGACCGAAGAGACTGGCCGGAATAATACCCAGATTCAATGCGATGGCTGGAATCAACCGGTTTAATAACCTTTTTAAATCCAACTCATCCGTAAATACCGCCGTATCAATCAAGCGGTCAATCAATTGGCTCTGAACGGCGCTCTGATTTATCCGCAGCACCCTCATCCCATTGGCCCATTCAAGGAGTCCCCGGCAATCTGATTCTAACTCAGTAATATTACGATAAATATCCATAACCAAACTTCTCCTTAAATTCTTCCGGTGTCATTTTTGCGACCTCGGCCAACCGGGCTAATTGTTCCGGGTTACTGAAATCTGTTTTTTCCAATCTAATCATATAGGCCCGCGCCACCGCGTATGACTCGGTCGTAATATCTACGTAACGAATTCTGGTCTTACCGGTCAGCGGGTCAATGATATCCTGAAAATAAACCGGCACGATGCGGCCGCCTTGAAGGGCGACCATCGCCCCGCTGATACCTTCGCGCAATAATTTCGTCGCCCCATAACCTAAATCACGCACGTATTCACAGTCAAACGGTATCGGCGCGGCGCAGCGCAATTCGTAACCGATATCCTTATCCACAATGGTAATTTTAATCCCGCGGGTATCCAGGCGTTTCTTGACCTCGTTCTTAAGGATTTTACCGATATCAATTTCGGAAAGCCGCAAGTTGTCATGCTCATCGCGTTCCACATTAACCAAAGCCGGGTCATTCCGGTCTAATTTTTCGGCCAGTCCTTCAGACAAAACGGCCACACCGTAAGCCCGGTCCATCGCCAGACGTTTAATAATCGCACCCTCTAAAATATCGGCCACCTGGGCTAATTTAATAGTTGAATGGTTAAATTCTTCGC
>CAKKQI010000416.1 GCA_919901895.1 Candidatus Brocadiaceae bacterium
CTCCGCCACGCTGCGGTTGCCGATCGCGGTGAACAATCCGGGCGGCGTGCCGCTGGTGTTCCGGATGGAGGCGCCGCCGGATCTGGTGGCGTTCGACAGCGTCGCCGATATCTCCGGCACCACCCCAAAGAAAGGTACGGAAGCAGAACCAGGTTTAACGGCCGTGGCGCCCGGGAATGGTGTAATTAAAATTCCGCCGGTTTCGGTCTGCCACCACGTGTCAAGAATCGGGCATCGTTCCTGTCCGATATTCTTATAATACCACATCCAGGCCTCTGGATTAATCGGTTCGCCCACGCTTCCTAAAATCCGCAGTGATGACAGGTCGTGTTTCTTCGGCCATTCTTCACCAAAAGCCATCAACGCCCTGATGGCGGTGGGCGCCGTATAAAAAATACTGACTTTATGTTTTTCCACGACTTCCCAGAAACGGTCCGGCTGGGGATAGGTCGGTATGCCTTCAAACATCACCTCGGTGGCTCCGGCGGCCAGCGGACCGTAAACGATATAACTATGCCCGGTGACCCAGCCGACATCGGCCGTGCACCAGAAGATATCCTCGTCCCGGACGTCAAATATCCATTTGAAAGTCAGATAAGCATAAAGTAAATAGCCGCCGGTGGTATGCATTACGCCTTTGGGTTTACCCGTGCTTCCGCTGGTGTAAAGGATAAAAAGCGGGTCTTCGGCATCCATTTCCTCATATTCGCAGGTATCCGGCAGGGTTTTATCATTGGCCAATTCATGCCACCAGGCATCGCGTTGCGGATGGATATTGACCGAAATACCGGTATGTTTCACAACGATTACTTTTTCCACGGATGGTATTTTTTCCAAGGCCTTATCCAGATTTGCTTTTAATCCGATAATTTTTCCGCCCCGGGCGCCTCCATC
This sequence comes from Candidatus Brocadiaceae bacterium, assembly GCA_919901895.1. Lineage (GTDB taxonomy): Bacteria > Planctomycetota > MHYJ01 > JACQXL01 > CAKKQI01 > CAKKQI01. Next base: position 895 of record CAKKQI010000416.1, read on the forward strand.
CGCAGTGATGATCACCTTAGAGCCGCAATCTAAAATCCGGTCAACCAGTGATTCCGCGCTGAACCCGCCGAAGACGACGCTGTGGATGGCGCCGATTCTGGCGCAGGCCAGCATGGCAATCGGCAGTTCCGGTATCATCGGCAGATAAATCGTAACGCGGTCGCCTTTTTTTACGCCGAGCCGCCGCAGGATATTGGCAAAGCGGCAGGTTTCGCGGTAAAGACGCTGATAACTATAAATGCGGGTTTCACCGCTTTCCCCTTCCCAGATGAGGGCGGCTTTATTCCGGCGATCGGAATCAAGATGGCGGTCCAGGCAATTATAAGCGGCATTAAGTTTGCCTCCGGTAAACCATTTTATCTGGCCTTTGGCAAAATTACTGTCCCTGACTTTTTTCCATTTTTTAAACCAATTTAAGTCCTCCGCCCTTTCGGCCCAGAATTTTTCCGGGTTCTCAACCGATTGCTTATAAAGTTCCTTATACTGTTTGAAATTTTTAATGTGGGCCTTTTCTGATAATTCTTTCGGCGGGTTAAATTTGCGCGTTTCCTGCAGAACCGATTCAATGGCTTCCACTTCAGCCAGTTCCGGAACGGCGATGGGACCGTGCATCGGCGCGATTTCGCCGTGATATTCGGAAACAAGTTTAGCGGCCTTTCCGCCGGTGGTTTCCACCAGCGGGATAATTTCATACTCCACCATTCCGACGAATTTTAAAGTCAGTGCGGCTAACTGTTCGGAGTTATCAGCTTCCACAATGTCGATAAAACCGCCTTTCCGCCCCACCATAGAATAACGGCCCAGTATTTTTAATCCCAGAGGCGGATTATCAAAAACCTCTTTTTCTTTGGCGTGGATATCGGTAATGCGCAAAGGGTCGTATTTTCCGATAAGAGCAAAAAGCATAATAGGTTCTCCGTAAAATAATATACTCGTAATTATACCTGTGTCGCCGCCAAAATCAAGTAAAATTATAAAGAGAGGATTTTTGTGTTTGCCATTTTACTTGTTAGCAAGGTAAAATCTGGTATAATAGGCGGTTGGAGTTTGGAGGGAGCGAATTATGTCTAAGATTATTCGTTGCGGCCTGATTCAGGCGGCTAATGTTAAAGGACCGGCCTCATCCAACGCGGTTATCAAAAAAGCGATGATTGATAAACATCTTAAAATGATTACGCAGGCCGCCCGGCAGAAAGTTCAGATTCTCTGTCTTCAGGAGATTTTTTACGGGCCTTATTTTGCGGCCGAACAGAATCCGCGCTGGTATCAATTAGCCGAAAAAGTGCCGGAAGGACCGACCACTTCTTTAATGCGTAAAATTGCTCGAAAACATAAAATGGTTCTGGTGGTCCCCTTATTTGAAGAAGTAATGGCCGGTGAATATTATAATACCGCGGTTGTAATTGATGCGGACGGTAAATACCTGGGTAAATACCGCAAGGTCCATCTCCCCCACTGTTATCCGGGATTCTGGGAGAAATTTTATTTCCGCCCCGGCAACCTGGGTTATCCGGTTTTTGAGACGAAGTATGCCAAGATTGGGGTGTATCTTTGTTACGACCGTCATTTTCCCGAAGGGACGCGGATTATGGGACTAAAAGGAGCGGAAATCGTGTTTAATCCTAATGCCACAGTCAGCGGATTATCCGAACATATCTGGACACTGGAGATGCCGGCCCACGCGGCGATTAATCAGTATTTTGTTGCCGTGATTAACCGGGTCGGAAAAGAGCCCTGGCCGATCGGTGAATTTTACGGATCAAGTTATTTTGCCGATCCGCGCGGACAGGTTATAAAAAAAGCCGGCCGTGATAAGGATGAATTACTGGTGGCTGACCTTGACCTGGGGATGGTCAGGAAAGTGCGTGATAACTGGCAGTTTTATCGGGACCGGAAACCGGAAACTTATGGCGAAATTCTTAATCTATAATTATTATTTAGATCCTGTTTCCACTGTTTTTAATTTTAATTTAGGGGTTGCTTTTTTAAGAAAGAGTAACGCAAAACAGGTGTCTAAAATAATATTGCTACCAGCATCAGTAGTATTATTCCAGCTCCCATCCTTAGCGTTTTGGGCTTGAAGAAGATATTGTACCCCTTCTTCATACCACTGATGATTACCGATCTGATTCGTATTTAAAACCGCACCCACCCGTTCCACGCCATAAATATAATAATAATGCCACCAGTTATTATCCATTAAAAAAAAATTGGCTTCACCGGGGTTCTGGTTAAAAACTAAATTGCCCGAAAGCCAGGATAGACCTTTCTGAATGGATTGATTATTCTGAATATCTTCTTTCAGGTAAAATTTGGCAATGGCCAGACCGCAAATACAAGCGCAGGTCATACTGCCATAAGGTACTCTGGGCCCATTGGGACCCATTTTCCCGTCGTAAGTCCAGCCGCCACTGCTTAATTGGTTTTTTTCTAAAAAATTAGCCGCGTCTTTCCACGTTTCTTCCGGAATAACCACGCCACTTCGTGCCGCCGAACGCAGTCCTAAAAGGGCAAACTGGGTATTAGAATTATCACCATTCTTCGGCCGTTTATGTTCTCCTCGCTTAACAATAATTTTTTTTAAGGCCTGTTTACCGGAAGACGAGACTGTTTTATCAGCAGAAGCATCTGTTCCTGTAATCACTTCTATTAATTCGGCCGGTTCTTTGCCGATTATCAGACGGGTCGCCGGGTCCGGTTTGCTCTGATAATCCCATTGTCCGTTCTGACACTGCGAAGAAACCAGCGCCTGGGCTAGGTCAGCAATCTTTGATTGATATTTCTGCCGGTCGACCATTTCTAAGACCATTAGGGCAACCGCTACTCGGTAGGTTTCTTTGGTTGTGGCATTTACGATCTGGGTAATCCCTTGCGAGAGGACACTGTTTTCCTTAGGATCAACCCCGGCATGAAGTAACGTTAAAACAACTAATTCGCTTTCCCTTCCTTTAGGGCCTTTTTTAAGTAAAAAATTTACTCCTTTATCAATGGCTTCATTTATCTTTTTTTGTTGTTCCGGGTCATTTTCAGAAAACCCGTCGCGGCAAATAAATAATATTACCAACATTAACATCATTATGGTCAGTTTGAAATAAAGGTGCATATGAAGATAGAGTTTTGAATTAAAGTTAGCAAATACCACGCACTTTTGCTCGGGCCATTGTTATATCATCCATTTCCTGGATATAACGTTCCATGGCTTCAAGGGCCAGCGTTTTTGGATTGATTCCGTAGTTTTGAAGTGATGTAGTTTTAAACGGCCGGCCTCGATTAAATCGGGGTGTTCCTTTAGAAGTGATATTGATGCCGAAATGAATTTTGGTGGAAACAGGCGTAAGAGTCGCAATAGAAATGGTCAGTTTAGCATTGTCGTCAAATAAGTCATCGCCCCGGCGGGTTAGATTTTTTTCGATTCCTGTCCGCCGATGAGGCCGGTTTGATTCAATTATTTCTTTAATCAATGTTGCGAAAAGTCGTTGGCGAATGATGGTTTTTTCCAGGTCCATCTCAAAATGTTCAATGATAAAATGAAGCATTGAATCGCCGCGGATTGAGCAGCCGGCCAGCAGGTCTTCACAATCAACGATATTCTTAGACGGGATGGCGCAGGGACCGCTGAAAGCAATAATGCTATCGCCCTGGAGTCCGAATTTTTTAAAAGCCCAGAGAGAACTCAGCTGGGAACCGTCGTATTTAATTTGTGGTGAGACCCAAAGGTTTTTCATTATAAATTTTTTGCGAAAAATTTATTTTCCCTGAAACCATTTTTGCCAGATTTCAACATTATTTGGTAAGGATTGACCGGTTATTTTTTGTAAGACCAGCCAGGCGGCTTGATTTACGCTTGGTTCGGCGTCTTCAAGCCGGTTGATAAGTATGGGAATAATTTTTGAATCATTGATGTTACCAAGGGCCTGGGTGGCTCCCCGGCGGACCAGGGCCACAGGATCATTTTCCACCACCTGCGCTAATCCATTAATGGCTGAGGCATCCCCGATATTTCCCAAAGCCAACGCCGATTCATAACGAACCCACTCGTTTTGGTCTTTGAGCGCATTCAATAAAGCCGGGACGGATTCGGTTGCTTTAAATTTACCCAGATAAATAGCGGCTTGGGAACGAACCAGGGCATTACTATCGTTTTTTAATACGTTGATAAATTCAGGAAGATACGCTTTAAAATTACCTGAATGGGCGAGTTCAATCAGTGCCTGGCGACGGAGATCAGAGTCGGTTGAACTTAACGCTCCTTTATTTGAAGAACAGCCGACTGAAATTAATACAATAACGAGCGGTAACCACAATTTCCACACTATTTGGTAAACCTTTCGTTTTTTAAGATAATTGTCTGGTAATTCAAGATTGCCTCGCCTAATTTTTCAGCGATCTGCTGGCGGTAGGAAGTCGTGGCCAATTTATGGCAGGCCGTTTTATTAGAAAGATAATCCATTTCCACCAGAAGAGATGGGCATTCGGTTTTTTTGATAACCTTAAAACGGGCATTTCTTATTCCCCGGTCCGGTGTATTTAATTTTTCAAAGGCATCTTTGATTTCTTCGGCAAGATCCTGCGTTTCTTTTTTATATTCATCACGTAATACATAATTCAAAACTTTTTTCGTATCATTATCTAATGAATCATCGCTCTGGTTAATCCGGTCTAATTTTATCTTATGGTTGGAAACCGGTTTTTCCTCGCAATAATATATTTCGAATCCGCGGACGCTTGAATCACTGCACCAGTTGGCATGGATGGAAATAAATAAGTCCGGTTGTTCCCGGTTGGCAATATCAATGCGACGCTGGAGATCCTCATCCAAGCTGGGAGCGAGATTAGCATCACGTTCTCTGGTCATAATAACGGTGATGTCTTTTTCTTCCAATATTTTTTTTAGCCGTTTGGCGACATCCAGGGTAATCTGTTTTTCTAAAAGTCCGTTTTTGCCTCTGGCCCCGCGAAAGATCCCGCCGTGGCCGGCATCAAGCACGACTTTTTTTATCGTATTGTTTTCTTCCGTCCGGTCCTGTTCTTGTTGCGAATATTCTTTCAGCATTGTTGCAATCCGGGTAAAATTATTTGAGGGAACGGCAATTTTACCGTCAACTATTTTGGCTTCGTTGTCTAGAAAAGTTAATTTGTTATTTATCATGACGCTGGACATCCCGGCGCAGAGAGTCATCTGATAGCCGTTACCGGAGAATGTTTCCCGTCCGGTAATCGGGTCGCGTTCATGTCTTAAACCGTACTTGAGGGCTAATTGATTAAGCGGGACATACTCCGGGCCCGTTTCGGTGAAAATTGAAAAAGAAGGAGCGGTTAAACAAATTAAAACAAAAAAAATAATAATCAAATGCTGTTTGAGGTGCATGTTTTTACCTTTCGTTAATAACAAATATAAACGGATTCACACACCATATTCTTCGGAATTTTAGCATTAAAACTTAAAAATTTTTACTGATAAATAA
>CAKKQI010000417.1:0-4805 GCA_919901895.1 Candidatus Brocadiaceae bacterium
TATCGGGTTACCTTAAATACCGTCCTTAAGGATAAAAATGTTGATGCCGCACTGGTAATTTTTACCCCGGCCACCAAAGAGTTGCCGGCCCGGATTGCCCGGATGATTGTTAAAATTTCACGTCTGACCAAAAAACCTATTTTTACCAGTTTTATGGGCGGCGAGGTGATTAATCCCGGTATCCAAATTCTGGAAGGCGCTGGGGTGCCTAACTATCCGTTGCCGGAACGGGCGATTGCCGCTTTGGAAACATTATTTCGTTATCAAAATTGGCGGCGGAACGAGGTTCGCCGGCTTACCCCGATTAGATCGGGGTCTGGGAAATTACCGGCTAACGTTAAAATAAATTCTTCGGAAAAAATAAAAATCAACCGCCTGCTTCAGAATATCTGGAGCCAGAAAGCAAAACAATTAGGCGATTTTGAAACGATGCGGGTTCTTAAAATGTACGGGATTAAAGTTCCGTCGGGAGGAGTGGCGAAAACTGCGGCTGAAGCAATTAAAATTGCCCGGCGTCTTGGTTATCCGGTGGCCATCAAAATTACTTCGCCTGATATCATTCATAAAACAGATGTTAATGGGGTTAGATTAAATGTAAGTGGCGACCGTCCGGTCAGAGAAATATTTAATGAACTGGTTAGTACCGCCCGGCTTAAAATGCCGGAAGCGGAAATCGTCGGTGTTTCGGTTCAGCCGATGGTGGCCGGCGGTAAGGAAGTGATTATCGGGGTTTCCCGTGACCCCCAGTTTGGGCCGCTGATTATGTTCGGGTTGGGCGGGATTTACGTGGAGGCGCTGAAAGACGTGGCTTTCCGCATTGCACCGGTGCGGCCGGACGATGTCGAATCAATGTTCCGGGAAGTCCGGGCTTATCCGGTCCTGGCCGGTATCCGCGGCGAACCTTCGGTTGATTTTAATATTCTTAAAGACACCATTTTGCGGATTTCGCAGCTGGTGATTGATTTTCCGCAAATTATGGAATTGGATATTAACCCGTTCAAGGTTTTTGAAAAAGGCAAAGGCGGCGTGGCCCTGGATGCCCGAATGACGGTAAAAGGTGAAGATTGGGTCTAACCGGACCGTCTTTGTTACGCCGGCAAAGGAGCGGGAGAGGATGGTGGAGAAGTTTAGGAAAATATTTAAGGAGCTATAAACATGACGAATTCTATTTGGCCATATGATACATTCCTGAAAACGATAAGACCTAACCAAGACGTTGGTAAAATAACTTGCTTTCTACTTTGTCCATCTAAACCACAAAGGAGATGGGATGATACATATAACTTTATTAAAGAGATAGGATCAGGAGTTGCAAGTCAATTGGGATTGAATTTTGTATGCGAAAGAGCAGTCGATATAGCAAGTTCCGGAATTATTCACCCCGAAATATGGGATAAGATTAAGCATTCCGATATTCTTATTGCTGATATTACAGGGCAAAATGGTAATGTTTTGCTTGAGTTAGGCGTCGCTTCAGCTTGGCGTAAAAAAGAACATGTCATTATTCTTAAGGAAGATAATCCCGAAGAACCAGACTTGTTTGATATTAACCCAGCGAGACATATAAGTTATACTTCAACGTTTAATGGTTTTGTTGATTTAACAAATAAACTTTCTGGTGTTCTAACCAAAGTGATAGCAACCCTCCCATTTGAAGCATTGCCTGATGCTCCTATAAAGCTGCCCTTAGACATTGACTTTACTATCGGACAAGATTCCGATAAATTAATATCTCATTCTACTGTACATCGTAGAATTGTCAATGATTATTTAGAATTTGGTGCACTATACATATATTCATACTCTTGGCTTAGTTTAGGAAACCTAAAGATAAAGAATGTTAGTGTCCAATCTGAGATGAAGTTCACTAAGCGGAAAGAATCTAATAAAATAAATTCTTCTTGGATAGGAATAATGCTTAGGGGGCAGAGTTTCTGGGCAAATTCTGGGCATCTGATTTACTTACGCGATGATGGAATAGTTATACGTACTGTTCCTGAAAATGAATTGGGAACTTATAAAGATGTGGAAGTGGGGAAAATTAATGATTTTAACTCCAACTCTAATACTTTTATACAATTTGCTCTTTCAATAGATGATAAACATTTAAATATTAAAGTAGGCACTGTAAAAGAGTCTATCAAGATAGCGGCTTTGCCTTTCGTTTTCAACGAAGGGCGAGTGCAAATACAGACAGCGTGGGCACTCGTAGGAATAAAGAATATTCAGGTAAAGCAATTATAACCAACGGCTTTTTCGGCGGCGAGGTAGTGATTGAGGTTAGATAAATAGAAGAGGAATAGTGAAATGAAACAAATAGTTAAATCAAATTATCCGGTATTATTAAATAGTGTTTTCTTGTTGCTTCAGGAAGCCAGACGCAAGACCGTTACCCAGATAAATACGGTTATGGCAGAAACCTACTGGCATATCGGCCGGATGATTATTGTAGAAGAACAAAAAGGTAAGGAACGGGATGATTATGGAGAATATTTAATCAAACGATTATCAGATGATTTGACCAAAAGGTTCGGCAAAGGGTTTACTGAAAGAAATGTCTGGTGGATGAGACAATTTTATCATGTTTATCCAAAACTGTACGCACTGCGTGCAGAATCTCAGGATAAAAAACTCTACGCACTGAGTAGAGAATTATCCTGGACGCATTTTAGAATCCTGATGCGATTAACTGATGAATCTATTCGCCGATTTTACGAAATAGAAACAATCAAAAATAACTGGTCATCCCGTGAACTTGAACGACAGATTAATTCCTTACTGTTTGAACGACTTTCATTGAGCAGAAATAAGAAGAAAGTGCTGTCTCTGGCCAAAAAGGGACAGGTTATTGTCAAGCCGGAAGACGTCGTAAAAGACCCTTATGTCCTGGAATTCTTAGGCATACCTGAAAAAAGTTATTATCGCGAAAACCAGTTAGAGCAGAAACTCATTGACCACTTACAGGAATTTATCCTGGAATTAGGCAAGGGATTTACCTTTGTAGGCAGGCAGAAACGCATCACCATTGATAACGAACATTATTACATTGATCTCGTGTTTTATCATCGGGTTTTAAGATGCATGGTCCTGATAGATTTGAAAATCGGTGTGCTTTCTCATAGTGATGTCGGCCAGATGAATTTTTACCTGAATTATATTAAAGATAAAGAAATGCTGGAAACCGAAAATCCGCCGATTGGGATTATTCTTTGTACCGAAAGAAACAAAGGCAGGATATTTGTAGAATACGCCTTAGGTGGATTGACCAATAAGATATTTGTCTCAAAGTATAAATTGTATTTACCGACCAAGAGCGAATTAGAGAAAGAAATTAGAGCAGAGACTAAACGATTAATTAGCAGTTAATCTGAATAATCAGGAGGGAAAAGATTATGAAACCGTTATTTATTACTTCTGTTTCCGATTATGCCGGTAAGAATTTGTTATTGACCGGACTGGGGCTGAAGATGCAGTCGGACGGCTACCGGATTAATTTTTTCAAGCCGCTGGGTAACCGGCCAATGCGGCTGGAACGGATTCTGTCCGATGAAGACGCGGCTTTTTTTCACGAAATATTCGGTTTGAAAAACCAGCTGACTGCCGCCACAGCGGTTTTATTAACCGACGAATTACTGGAGCGGCTGTTAGCCGGACGATGGAAAATAGATCTGGTTGAAAAAATTAACCAGGCGCTGAAAAAATTTACCGAGGCGGATATTACTTTAATCAAAGGGGTCAGCCGGTTTTACCGCGGAAGTATCCTGGGCAGTTCGGAAATCAGTCTGATCAAAGAATTCAACTGGCCGACGATTGTGGTGGACCGGTTGACGTTTACCGGCGAAACCATTGACGGGTTTATGGGCGCCAAACGGTCGCTGGGTAATTTATTACTGGGCGTGGTTTTTAATTATGTTCCGTTAACGAAAATGAGTTATCTTAAGAAAAAAGTGGTCCCTTTTTTGAAAAAAAATAAAGTGGAAGTGCTGGGCATCATTCCGCAATCGGCCGCCTTAGAATCGGTTTCGGTTAAAGAAATAAAAAATGCGTTATCAGCCGATTTAATTTGCGGTAAAGACCGGCTGGAGAACACGGTGGAAAAATTTTGCCCGGGTATTATGAACGTGGAAAATGCTTTGAGATATTTCCGTCGGGAAATGGGACACCACGTGGGGTATCCCACTGTGGAATGTCTGGCGGTGGTAACCGAGGGTGACCGGGCGGATATTCAGTTGGCCGCTCTGGAGTCCAACGCCTGTTGCTTAATCCTGACCGGCCATCTTTATCCGGACGATATTATTCTCAGCCGGGCCGAGGAACGGAACGTGCCGGTGCTGGTGGTCCACGATGATACGCTTAAAATAATGAATAAACTGGAGAAATTAACCAAACATATCGGCTTGGAAACGCTTTCTAAAGTAAAAGAAGCCAATAAAATTGTTCGGGCTAATGTGAATATCAAGGCGATCTATCAAAAATTAGGTTTAAGATAAACATGAAATTTTTCTTGTTATTTGAATAGAGATTTTGTTATTATTCAGGCTGTCCAATGACAGATGGTCTAGACTTTTTGGACAGACCCATTAACATAAAATTTTATATGGAAATAACAATTTTAGGTTCAGGGACCGGGATTCCTAATGCCCGCCGGGGTGCGCCGGGGATTCTGGTCAAAATAGGCCATGATTATGTCCTGCTTGATTCCGGTCCGGGAAGTCTGCGTCAATTAGCCCGCGTTGGCCACAGCACGCACGATATCGGCTGGGTTTGTTATACCCACCTGCATCCGGACCACACGATTGACCTGG
>CAKKQI010000417.1:4815-6572 GCA_919901895.1 Candidatus Brocadiaceae bacterium
CTGGTTGATTTTCTGTTCAGCGCCAAGTATGAAGTCCAGCCGCATCCGAGTTTGAACGAGGCGACCTTAAAATATATTGATGAAGGTAAAAAATCAGCCCGGACCAAACCACTTCATTTAATCGGACCAGCCGGGTTTAAAAATTTTTATGAAGGCATCACAAAACTTTATCATGAGTCCGTAATCAATCATTCTTATCCGTTAATAATTGATGAAGTCAGCCTGGCTGATTTGAAATTTCCGAACGAACATCACTCATTTTGGCATTTGAAATCAATCGATGTCTTGCACGAAGAACACAGCGTGGCCTACCGGTTGGAATTACCGTCCGGGAAATCTGTGGTTTATTCCGGTGATACCAATTACTGCAAAAACATTGTTAAAATCGCCTCCGAGGCGGATTTATTAATCCTGGAGTGTTCCTTTCCCGGTAATATTTATCTGCCGGGGCATCTTAATTCAGTGCTGGCCGGCCGGGTGGCCAAAGAAGCGCGGGTGAAAAAATTAGTCCTGACTCATCTTTATCCGGTCTGCGATGATTATGATTTACTGCGCGAGGTGAAATCCGCCTGGCCCGAAGGCGACATTACCATTGCCGAAGACCTGATGCAGATAAAGATATAGAGCGTTTACCGGGTTAATAAAATATGGTATTTTGGTCGGTATCATCTGTTTCTTTAAATTACGGATTATCTTTGCCTATTGTCTCAATTTATAATCTGGACCAAGGTCAGTCTTTCACCACCATCTCCTGCTCAAAAATAAGGTCGCCGAAAAGGCCGCTTTTAATCCAGATTTTAACCGTTACCGGGCCGCGATAGTCATTCATCGGACACTGATAAATTGTCCACGGTGGTCGCCAGTTATCGACAAAATATTTACCGATTTTATTAATCAGTTGCCCTTTTTTGATTTTACCAACCGTTTCTTTAGCGCTGATTTCCACGTTAAAATAAGTTATCGCAATATCGGGAAAGCAATATTCGGCCGGGGTTTTCATCTCAGAATTACCGAAATACTCCTCGCCATTCGGGCCGTAAATTTTCGGCAGGTCCACTTTGATAAAAGGACAGTCTAATTTCTGCCGGGAAAATTCAGGCGGAGTCGGGTTTTCTTCAGACTTAACCAGTATGTTCAGCGCGTCGAGTTTATTTTGGGAAACTTCACCCAAATCAAAGCCTTGAGCCGCCTGGTTTGCCTCCCACGTATCCCATGGTTTAATCAAATCTATGACCTCCCCGCCTTTTACCAGAAGTGGTTCGCAGGCTAATTTAAATGGTTCTCCCCAATCAAGAACGGTAACCTTATCCGCTTCTATTTTGATTAACGGTAAATTGCCGTGACGCACCCGAATCCGGTCGGTCAAAACCGCCAGGTACAACTGATATTCGCCGACCGGCGCCACCGCCGTTTTTTCTTTGGTTGAAATCAGCAGGTAAGTATCTTTATTAGTCAGGATAATAAAATTAGGCGGCTTAACTTTCTTGAAATTTAATTTACTTTTAACGTCTATTTTTCCCAGCGCCCCCTGGTATTCTCTTAACCAGATACTCGTACCGGATTGCTCGCTTCTGAATTCATAATATTTCCCCTTGATAAAAACCAGGAAAGACAATAACCCCGCTTCCTTACCCCGGCCGATTAAAAGGGCGTCTTGCCCGAAATCGTTATAATGTCCGTTACTATTGTCATCAATTAAAACAACCGGTTCGCCTTCCACCGTCCCTTTCATAAACCCGGCCCGCCGGTAATACCAG
>CAKKQI010000418.1 GCA_919901895.1 Candidatus Brocadiaceae bacterium
ATACTGGTATGACATCGCCTTGCCGGTAAAATAGAGCGACCCCTGGCAGACCGTGGTATGCCCGTGGAAATTACCCGAGCCCATCCCGCCCTTGACAAAACGGTCAAAGAAATCCTGACGACCGGCTTTAAGCCGACCGTGTATCCAAAGGAACTGGTTATTCTTCGGTCCAAAATCAGGGTGTTCCGGGTCAATCAGGGTATTAATGTGGTCTTTGAATTTCTCTTTAAACTCTGCTACTTTCTGTTTCTTTTCTTCCGGTGTTTTGGCTTTCCAGATTTCATCCTTGATAAATTTATCCATTTCCCCCATAACCTTGGAGTCCTTGAGCGCCCAGAGGTCTTTCAAACCTTCCACAGCGCGGTTTTCCTCGCCGGAGACATTAGCGAATAATTTACCGCCATTGACAATCTCTTCTACGGCTTTATGAAAATCCATCGTAACCCATTTATTAGAGCCGCGCGGACCGGCCCGTTTGAGAACTTTCTTAAGACGGAACTTGTCATAAACCGTCATTATCCCGGCCTCGCCTTTAGGGCACAGTGCGCCTTCTTGTGATAAGGCATCATTCAAAGATGTTTTATAATCCAGATGCGGCGATTTGGTCCAGGGCGCATAAGGATTGCCCACTATTTTGGCGACAACGCCATCAACGATTCTTATCTTGCTCGGGCAACCGGTATTACACCCCAGACAAACCGTATGTAGGTAATCTTCCGGTTTATGGTATTTATCCACATCCACCGGCGGTTGAGAAGCAGATGCATTGATCATAGTTTTGGTCAAGGTGGTGCCAGCCACCACAGCCGTCGTGCCGATTAAGGCCGTCTTGATAAATTGCCGGCGAGTCGCTTTGGTATCTTTTTTTAGAGTGGTCATTCTATTTCCTTTCTTAATTACATTAATGGAACATACTGCCCGACAACCACGGTCGTATAACGCATTCCCCAAATACCGATAAGAACTAGAATGGAAATAATCGTTAACGCGGCGATATTTCGGTTCAGCCGGGGTATCAATAAAACGATAAAGGGCAGAATCAGTCCCAAGATAATTTCCGT
>CAKKQI010000419.1 GCA_919901895.1 Candidatus Brocadiaceae bacterium
TCCGCTAAAAGTTGAGTGTTAATAAAGTGAAAGGTCAAGTTGCTGTTCGGTATTTGGTAATGTCAAGTATTTTGTGTAAGTTCTAAAAAATTTTTAAGTAAGGGCTTATCCTTCCATAGATTATTTTGTCTCGTTAATATCGCAAATACGATCCGCTCAACGGATGCACGATTGTTAAAACAACTCATCGGTCTGGTTCTTCTCCGCACTTCGCGGAATACTCGCTCTATTATATTGGTCGTCCTTAATTTTATTCTCAACGGCTCCGGCTGTTCGTAAAAATTTAATAATTCCTCTAAATCTTCCTCTATGCACTTCACCGATAACGGAGCTATTATTTTCCAAGTTGCAGACCATTTCCTGAACGCATACACGGCATCATCGTAATTTTCCCGACTGTAAATATCCCTCGCTTCGTTCACGCAGACATCTCTTAATTTTTTCGGCAGTGTGTTTGAGACATTTCTCAACTTGTGCACCCAGCACCGCTGAACTTTTACATTGGGATACACAAAATCTAATGCGTTCCGTAATCCCTTATTTCCGTCTATCGTCGCTAATTTTAACCGCTCGCCCTTCAACCCGCGATGATACATACCGTTGAGAAACTTCACCCACGCATTTTCGCTTTCGCCGCGCACCGCCAACTCAAAATCTATCAACTCGCGATTTCCGTCTTTCTTTATTCCGTAACATACCAACACTACCCGCCGTCTTTTATGCACGGGACTTTTCGTGTTCAAATATACGCCGTCCAATATCAAATACAGGTATTCATCGTCTAAATATCGGTTGTGATATCTCGCTACATACCGGTCCAACCGTTTTGCTATTTTTGATACCGTCGTCGCTGATATGTTTCCGATACCGCCAATCAATGCCCCTAATACCTCGTCAACCCGACGCGTTGAGACGCCTGCTAAAAACATCTTCAGCACTTGCTCGTCTATCTCCACACTCCTTCGCTTGTATCTCGGTAAGACCGTTGATTCTATTCCGCCTTCTCTTACCCGCGGAACTTTTATGTTTTGAATATATCCGTAACTCGTCAGTAAATTCCGTCGGTAACTGCCGTTGCGATATGTACTGCGTTCGTAATTGTGCTGCCAACGATTGCTGCCTATTAAATCGTTTACATCTAATTCCATTCCGCTTTCAAGAAGAC
>CAKKQI010000420.1 GCA_919901895.1 Candidatus Brocadiaceae bacterium
TTAAACCAGAAACCATTATTAACGGAGTATCATTAATTGGGCCAAATCAACTTTGCGTGAGTACTTCGGAAAATAAAATAGAAAGTTATGATATTTTTACCGGGAACCTGTTATGGGAATTTCAGACTGATGATCCGATCCTGCCCGAAACGTTTAGAACTACCGGCCAAGAGTTTATTTTTTTGACCGGCCAAATTACGCTTGAATCCGGGTATCAAATTATCGTGCTGGATGTTACCACTGGACAGCCGGTCTGGCGTCCGGAAGAACAAAAACTTGGCCTGGTTAACGACCGGGTGCTTTTTCATTATGTAATGATTGATCAGGAAAATATTTATCTGCCGGCCCGGGCCGAGGGAAATCAGAACCGTTTAAATATTATGGCCTATGAGATAAAAACAGGACAGGTCCGGTGGTTTTATCCTCTGGACCTGCCGGCTACGGCGGGATTACCGCGGTCGTTTTTAACCCGGAAAAATCTGTTGCTGACTTGTTCGTTTTTTGATAACAACCAATATTGGCCCATTATCTATGCGATTGATAAGAATTCAGGTGCCTTGGTTCAGAAAATTGAAGGAAAACTAAAAAGTAAAACTCCGCCGGAATTTTCCGTGATTGATAGCAGAATATTTATGATTCAGGATAATAATATTGTAACTTATCAATCACGGAACGGGGTAAAGTGATGGTCAAAAAATTATTTGTTTTATTATTAATCGGGAGCGGAATAAATTTTTCTTTTTCACCGGTCCAGATTTTATCGGGAGAAGAAAAGAAACAATCCGTTCCGTTTAGCGATAAGGTTAAAGCCAGCGTTGAACGAGCCCTGGCGGTTTTAGCCGGAACTCAGAATGTCAACGGGTCCTGGACCTGTAAGGTGGGTTACAAATTAAATGAAGATTATCTGGGCGAAGAGTCTGACAACGTTGGGGTGACCAGTTTGGCTGGTCTGGCTTTTATGGCCAACGGGAGTTTGCCCGGACGGGGTAAATATGGGCCGCCGGTAGCCCGGGCTTTAGATTTTGTGCTCGGCGCCAGCCGGGAAAGTGATGGTTATATTACCAAACATGGAACCCGGATGTATGAACATGCTTTTGCCACGCTTTTCCTGGCTGAAATATACGGGATGAGTCCGCGTGATGATGTCAAACAGAAGCTAAAAAAATCAATTGACCTGATTGTCCAGAGCCAGAATAGCGAAGGTGGCTGGCGTTATCAGCCGGCTCAGATTGATGCGGATGTTTCGGTAACCGTGACGGTCTTACAGGCCTTAAGAGCCGCCCGGAATGTGGGTATCAGTGTGCCGAAGCAAACGATTGACCGGGCTGTTCAATATATCAAACAATGCGCCCAGCCGAACGGTGGTTTTAGTTATCAACTCCGGTCGTTTACCAGGCAATCGTTTCCATTGACGGCCGCGGGCGTAACCGCTTTAATGAGCGCTGGTGAATATGATACACCGGAAGTCCAGCGCGGTCTCCAATTTCTCAACCAACAGATGCCGCCGCTGCCGGCCGGGAACTCTTTTGATTACCATTATTTTTACGGTCATTATTATGCCAGCCAGTCAATGTATCAGTCCGGTGGCAAGAACTGGGACAATTATTCTCGCACGGTTTACCAGCAGATTCTCGGTAAACAACTTGAAGACGGACACTGGGCGGACGATGTCGGCCCGGCTTACGCCACCGCGATGGCTTGTATTATTCTCCAGATTGATAACGAATACCTGCCGATTTTCCAAAGATAAATTTTAATGGCTAACTTCAATTCTATAGCGGCGACCCCCGCCCCGCCTAGGCGGGGCGGGGCACGAATAAATTCGTGCCTACAAACTTAAGCAATAAAACTAATATATTGGAGCATGTCTAAAAAGAGGGTAGATTCGGGTCTCCTGACCCGAATACTGAATAGGAGCAGGTCAGGGGACCTGCTCCTACCCTCGGTTGGGGTTTTTAGACACGCTTATTGAGTTAAAATATAATCCTGCTTGTGCGGATACGCAGATAGGTATTAACGGCTTGCCCCCTTAAGTTACTACCATTAGCCCAGGCCGGGGGGCGAGAAGTCCCGCGCTACCCGAAAATTAAAATGTAACTCAACTCTTCAGTCCGCCTTAGGCGGATGAGAAAATCAAAACTAAA
>CAKKQI010000421.1 GCA_919901895.1 Candidatus Brocadiaceae bacterium
ATAAACGAATGCCGGTTTGAGATTAAGCAATCGGGATAATTCCAGGAATTCCTGTTCATAAAACCGGGCGATTTCCCACGGTGTTTTTTTTTCACGCCGCGCCGCCGCCTGGATTTTGTCTTCACCCGCTCCGCCCCCAACCGCATCGTCGGTCGTCATATGCCCGACATCGGTAATATTCATCACCTGCTTAACTTCATATCCTTGGTATTCTAAATAACGGCGTAAAATATCGGCAGCAATAAAAGAACGAAAATTACCGATATGCGGGTGGCTGTAAACCGTCGGCCCGCAGGAATACATCCGGACTTTGCCTGCTTCCTGCGGCTTGAATTCTTCTTTTTGTCTGGTAAAGGTATTGTATAAATTCATTGCATAATCTGAGGGTAATACCAGGTCTCCTGACCTGGCGAAACGGTCTTTTTTTAGGTTGGGTCGGGAGACCCAACCCTACCCCCCGCCCACAAGGGCGAGGCTCGCCCCATAGGGGCGGCCCTACTTTTTACTTAATAGAACAAGCACCATAGCGGCGATGGCTTTCTTGGACCCGACCGGCCCCAATCCCTCCATCGTTTTAGCCTTAATATTTACCCTGGCCGGCGACAGCCCTAATATTTTAGCCACGTTAATTCTTATTTCGTCTTTGTAAGATTTTTTGCATTTTGCATTCTGCATTCCCGCCCTCTGGGCGAGGCTCGCCCCATAGGGGCGGCCCAACTTCGGTTCTTCCGCAAAAATAATCGTATCTATCCCCTGAACCTTAAACTTTAAGCCATGAACTCTGGCTATAATTTTCTTTAAGAAAATAGAACTATCCATATTTTTATATTGCGGGTCGGTATCCGGAAAAAAGTCACCGATATCGCCTAACCCGGCCGCCCCCAACAAGGCATCACCGATAGCGTGCAACAAAACATCTCCGTCCGAATGGCCTAACAAACCTTTCGGATAAGGCAAATGGAGACCGCCCAGGATGAGTGGTCGTCCTTTGACCAGCCGGTGGATATCAAAACCGAGACCGACATAATTTCTGGGCATATTAAAATTGTATCATCCATTTTTGAGGAGGTCAATTAATTTTGTAGGCACGGTTTTAACCGTGCGTATTATACAGCACGAATCACCGCCATACCCCGATGATTATCGGGATAAACCCCGATGCTACGATACGGGGGACTCTCCGATGGAGTCCGAACCCCGATGCCCATCGGGGCTTCGGACCGCATCCGAAGGCATCGGGACGAATAAATTCGTGCCTACAAGAAAGCGTGGAATTGTAAACGTGTGAGTTTGTAGGCACGGTTTAGAACCGTGCCCCGTTTTTTGCCGCGCGAATAAAACGCGTGATTTAAGAGCACGAATGAATTCGTGCCTACAAGGATGCGTGAAATGGTAGACACGGTTTTACTTATTCCGATAACCATCGGGAGGACTTCCCGCCAGAGGCGGGTCTGAAATAGAGCATCAGGGTCGCCTCAGGCGACAGATGGCTAAATAATTACCATTTTGGTGACCATAAAGCCTGCCCCGTTGTCCGATGGACTCCGAACCCCGATGATTATCGGGGCTTCGGAGAATAACGGGGTCGCCGCTACATCAGAGAAGAGTTTCAACTGAACCAATAAAAAAACCCCCCTGACTTTTACATCAGAGGGGTTTTTAAAATCAAATACCTTTACCCCGATAGAAATCGGGGCAAACAATCTTAGAACCGCAGATAGGTGTCAAAGGTAACCATCTTCAAGTCGTCGCTATCAGCGGTATTGGCTCCGTTAGCGCTGGTAAAGAAATCGGCGCCGGTCAGTTGGGCTAACCCCAGGGTGAAAGACAAACTGGCATTGTAGTGAATCGTGGCGCTGATGTCAATTTCCGTGCCGAGCGCATCGTCTATATTCGTACGCGGCGCGTTCCAAGCAACTCCGGCACGAACAGGTTCTTCGTTCAACGTGAACTTCGCCCAGGTGAGTTTTAAATGAACCGGTTCGCCTGTTTTGTCGCCGTCAATGTCAAAACTGGTTTCAATGCCGGCATTCAACTTAAGCGCCGTGTAATTGCTGTCCAGGTCCAGACCAAAGAGATTGTTCTCCATAATCATCGTATCATTAACGCTTTCATAGGAGACAAAATCGTTGTTTTCCGGAGCGCTGGCAGCGCCGGCTAACTGCTGGTTTTCTCCGTCGTCGCCGCTGATGTTCCAGGTTGAAAGGCCGACATACGGTTTGCCGTTTATGTCATTAAAAGTATAAACGACGCCGAACCGGTAGGCGCTGGCGCTGTGGTCCACATCATCCCAGGTCGTGGCGCCGGTCTGATACTGACCATAAGTGCCGCTCTGAGTGTAATATTCAGCATAGCCATCCAGGCCAGCCACATTGGCCAGAGTTGTCCAATTTAATCCGGCGCCAATGGTCTGAATATCAACTTTGTTGGAAGGCGACCCAATATCAAATTTACCTTTGTTCGTTATCTTGGCCAGAATACCGTTAATGGTAATGGTGTCACTCTGTTTATAATTAACATTAACGCCAAACAGATTGTCCTGGCCGTTATCAAAGTTGCTGCTTCTCTGGAAGGCCGCACCGCCCCAGAACAGGGTAACCTCGTAATTATCTTTGGCCACGCTGCCATAATCAAAGCGGAACCCACCAAATTCGGTGGTATCCTTAAAGACAGGATTGGAAACCGTTACAGCTTCAGCTAACGGAGGGGCAATAATAGTCTCTGATTCACTGATGTCCATAAAGAACGCGCCTTCACCTTTTCTGAGGGTAAATTTGAGGTCCTGCAAGCCCAGGGTTAAAGACAGTTTTTCGTTGATAAACTGACCGACTTTAACATAGGCCTGTTCCACGGCCATTTCGGTATTGTCGGCGCCAAGAATATCCGTATTGGCATCCACACCACCAGCAAAATCCAGCCGACGGTTTTCTAACTGGACCAGGGCTGTCACTTTATCAGCCAGATCAATATCCGCATTAAGCGTAATCAGCGGTGCCCAGATAACATCATGGTCCATTTTATCAACGGTGGTATTAGTGGGATTGCCTTCCAGGATATCATTGGTTGGGCCGTCGCGATAAGTCAACGGCAGGTCAACGCTACCGCTTATCGTAATCGCTTTGGCGCTGTCGGCATTGTTACCGCTCGCCACGTCACCGGCATTGATAACCGGCGCCAGTGTTAAAACAAACATCAAACTCAGAATACATAAACCCAGTTTCTTCATATAGCCTCCTTAAAAACAATAATAAAAACAATTCCTTCGTCCCGCTTTAGCGGGACTCAGGACGAACCTGCGGGGTCGGACTAAGAACGTCTACTAAATCACTCCTTTGGGGCACCTCCTTCCTTTCCTGCTTCAGGATTAAAAAGTAATCGTTCTAACAAAGTGTTCTTTCTTCAGAATCAAATAAATTAAGTAATGATACAGTAAAATTTAACAAAGTCAAGTAAAAAATCGGAATTTCAACAAAAAAAATCTTTCCGGTTTAGAGCCTATCCGGATATTACCCTAACCAGTCTTCAACGACCCCGCCCCGGTGGGACGGGTCCGTTGAAACTACAGATCAATTTCTCCGCCTAAGGGCGGATCCGTCCCCGCCTGGGCGAGACGGAAACGAAATAAATTTCGTTGGCTACCACGAGAACAGAAATAATCTTATCCGGTAGACAACGCAATTTATTGCGTTGACAGATACTAAAGTTTTTGGTAGACAATCCCTCGCGGGATTGACTTGATATTCGGATAGGTTATTAGATATTAACCAATACCCCAGTTTCCTACTCTAACCGGAGAGAATTCACCTCATGGGTATATTAAAGTAATATCGGTTTCCGGCCGGATAAACTTTAAAAATTTATTTTATAAATTGCCAATCGTCCGGAGTGGTTATTTTAAAATTCGGGTATCGGCTTTTAATGATTTTGACCGGATACCCCATTTTTTCCACCAGGAAGGCATCGTCCGTAGCCCTGATTTTCTTTTTACCGGCGAGACGGTAGGCTTTCAACAAGATTTCTTTTTTGAAAACCTGCGGTGTTTGGGCCTGCCATAATTCACGGCGGGGGAGGACGGTTTCTTTAATTATTTGGCCAGCCGGGGTAACTCTTTTAATCGTATCAACGGCCGGAATACCAAGAATGGCGGCCCCGGTCCGGCGGGCCGTCTGAATCACCCTGATAATTTCCGATGTTTTAATTAAAGGCCGGGCGGCATCGTGGATCAAAACTATTTTGCTATCCGGCGAAACGACTTTAAGCGCCTTAAAAACGGAATCCTGGCGGGCGCGTCCGCCGGCCACCACTTTAATTTTTCCCATCCCGCCTCTGGGCTGGAGAACCCGCCGGACAATTAAATTCATTCGTTTCCGGTCAGCCGGATTAATCGCTACAATAATTTCGCCCACCGGAGGCAAAGCGGTAAATTTTCCAATAATATGTAAGAGCAGGGGTTTTCCCCGCCAAACCAGATAGGGCTTATTAACTTTCCTTAGCCTAACCGGGACGCTGATTTGAACGCCTGATTTCATCCGGTCACTGGAACCGGCCGCCGGGATAATTACTGAAATATCGGGCTTAGCGAGGAAATTTATTCCGACCTTAATTTTTTTCATCGGGCCATACTCGCTGCGCATAGTTTAAAATAATTATGGAAATAACGCAGAAAATCACCGCGATTATAAAAGCGAACCTGGCGCTGAACATCTCCCAGCAAACGCCGAGTAGCACCGGCGATAAGAACCCGGCTAACCCGCAAAAAATAGAAAAACTTGTCCCGAATTCTTGTTCGGGCCCAGTTTGGTCCGGCCTCCCTGACGACAATTCGGTTAAATTGACTTGGGTCGTCCGCCGGAGCAGTTCCCAGATAGAAGCAAATAATCCGTAAAGAATCATCGCTATTATTAACAGAAAAGAACTTTTAGCCCGAAGTAATAGAAAAAAAGCGCCGGCGCACAGGAGTCCGGCCACCAGATGGCTTAACGACGACCCCAAACGGTTGGTAATAAATCCGGCCGGATATAAAAGACCAACGGAATAGGTCAGCAGGTAAGCCATAAATATAATCAGCCCTTCGTTTAGGCCAAGACCTATTTCTTGGTAAACATAAAATAGGATCATTGGTAAAGGCACCGCGGCCAGGGACAGTGAAAAATAAGATAAAATAAGATAAAATACCGGTTTATTGAAAAAAAGAGATTTGAGGTTGTTCTTCAGGAACTCACCGGTAATCCGATTGGGAAATGAATGAACCGGTGTAATAACATCTGTCACAGGTTCTTTTTTTACTTCCTTGGAAAATAGCCGGATAATCCAGGCCCCGAGCAGGGAAGGTAGGGCCGCCCACATAAATAACCAGCGAAAAGAAGATTCAGCCAAACCTCCGGCGTTATCATGATAACCGCCTAATGAAAGAAAAAAGAGCCCCAAAAAAGGACCGGCGGCCATTCCGGTAAAAGCCGCTATTTTAAAAATTTTAGTGGTGTGGTCCGACGCGTCGGCCGAGGCAGCGGATTGGAAGGAATGGTCTGCGACGACCTGTCCGGTTTGTTTCAAACTTCTGAATAAAAATAAGACCGGCCAATTAAATACTATTGACAATCCCAATCGCGATAAACAGATTAGAAGATAACCGGCGGTCAATGTTATTTTGGCGCCGAATTGGTTTAATCCGACTGAGAAGCGCCGGGATAAAACCCGATAAATAACGGTGGTCATTCCTTCAATAAAACCGTACTGGGCCGGATTGATATTCAGGAACGTCGCGGCGAAAAAAGGCAAAAAAGGAGCATACATATTCTCGCCCGCTTTGTTACTGCCGGTACTTAGAAAAACAGGTAAATGATTTTTTTGATTATTCCGATTGAGTTTTTTCATATGAAGTAACGGTCTTTACCCGGCTAAATCACTTTCGGCGATTTAGAGCGTATTTCATAACCTAATGTCAACGACCGTCCCGCTTGGGGCGGGACTCCGCTGTCGCTACGTAAAGGTCGTTGGCTACCATAAATTGTGCGGTAGACAACGAGGCCGTAGGTCCTCGTTGATATTACCTTGTAATGAGGTTATGAAATACGCTCTTAGTTAAAACTCAAGTTGACTGACTTTTGTCTGATAGAGTCAACCAGCGGCTGACCCGTCCTTTGGCTGATAACTAAATCATCAAAGATGATTTAGAGGGGTTTAACATACTGACGGGCCTTGGAAATAAGCAACCGTTCGGCTTTTTTTAAAGAACCGGTCATGGTGCAACCGGACGCCCGGTAATGCCCCCCACCTCCAAAATGACCGGCTAATTTATTGGCATCAACCGGCGGCTCACTGCGAATGCTGATTTTTATCCGCAAGGGATCTTCGGCCGTCTCCCGGAAAAGAATCGCCACCACCACCGTTTTGATGGATTTAAGAACCTGAAGATATTCCTGTGAATCACGCGGGATCGTTCGGTGTTTTTTATACATCGCCCGGGTTAAGAATATCCAGGCAATCCGATTATTCTCGGCAAATTTCATTCGTTTGATACAATCATATTGCAATTTGATTTCGTCCGGCGTTTTATTATTATAAATGCTTTTCGTCACTTCCACCAGATTAACGCCCCGGCTTAAAAGGTCGCTGGCCATCAGATGACTGTAAGGTGTCGTGGAAGCAAAACGAAAATGACCGGTATCGGTAATCAGGGAAACATATAAATTTGTCGCGGTATTTTTATCAATCGGGATCCGCGCCGTTTTAATCAGCCGGTAAACCATTTCGCCGACCGAACTCATTTCCGGAGCAACCCAGTTAATGGCTCCGAAATTATCGTTAGAAAGATGATGGTCAATATTAATAATCGGCCGGTGGGGCGGCAAAGCCAGCCGCATTTCCCCCAACCGCTCAAAACTGCCGGAATCAACCACAATAATGGCATCGTAAGAAGACAGCAAGTGTTTAACTCCGTTGGCCACTTCCTGAATACCGGGCAGAAACATCAATTCTTTGGAAATGCCGCCGACATTGACAATATGGGCGATTTTACCCATCCGGTTTAACATTGATTTAATGGCTAATTCCGAACCAACCGCATCGCCATCGCAACGGACATGCGTAGTGATTAAAAACTTCTTGTGCTGTTTAATTAAATGGAGAATCTGCCGGATTACCGGGCGATAATTTTTTTTGACCCCGACGTTAAGTTGGGGCAGTGATATTTTCATAAAATGATAAAAGACTATGATTCCGGGAAGTATATCAAACCGCCCGAAAGCAATCCAGAAAAATATGTAATAATAATTTCTTTGAAATTAATTGACAAGATGTTTTTAATACGATAAAATTTTCAAGTAACCTTTTAAAATTTTTAGACCGGGAGGTTTTTATGGCGGAAAAAATAACGTTAAGCGTGATCAAGGCCGATGTCGGCGGTTATGTCGGTCATTCGGCGATGCATGATGATCTGGTCAATAAAGCGCGCGAATGCCTCGGCAAAGCCAAGGGTAAACTATTAATTGATTTCCACGTTACGTCCTGCGGCGACGACCTGGAATTAATTATGACGCATCAACTGGGCGAAGGAAACGAAAAAGTTCACAAATTGGCCTGGGATACTTTTGTCACCTGCACCGCCGTGGCTAAGGAATTAAAATTATATGGGGCCGGCCAGGACCTTTTAGCCGACGCTTTCAGCGGAAACGTTAAAGGAATGGGGCCAGGAGTGGCGGAAATGGAATTTGTGGAACGGACCAGCGAACCGATTCTTATTTTTATGGCTGATAAAACTTCGCCGGGCGCCTGGAACCTGCCTCTCTACCGCATTTTTGCCGACCCTTTTACCACGGCCGGATTGGTAATTGATCCGAAAATCCATGACGGGTTTAAATTTGAAATTCTTGATGTACTGGAAAATAAATCCTTGACTTTAGCCTGCCCGGAAGAGATGTATGATTTGCTGGTTTTCCTAGGCGCCCCGAGCCGGTATATGGTCAGCCGAATTTTCCGTAAAACCGACAATGAAATTGCCGCCACCGCTTCCACCCAAAAATTGAGTTTAATTGCCGGCGAATACGTCGGTAAGGACGATCCGGTGATGATCAGCCGTTCGCAAAGCGGTTTCCCGGCCGTCGGTGAAGTACTGGAAGGATTTTCTTTTCCCCACACCGTGGCCGGCTGGATGAGAGGGTCTCATCACGGCCCTTTAATGCCGGTAAGTTTTAAAGAAGCCACGCCGACCAGGTTTGACGGACCGCCTCGCGTTATCTGCGCCGGCTTCCAACTGGCTAACGGAAAATTAATCGGGCCGAGAGATATGTTTGATGACATCAGTTTTGATGAAACCAGACGTCTGGCTAACCAAATGGCCGATTATCTTAGGCGCCACGGACCTTTTGAACCGCACCGCTTACCCCTGGAAGAAATGGAATACACCACGTTTCCCAAGGTAATGGAAAAATTGGCCGGCCGGTTTAAAAAAATGAGCTGAATATTTTTGTGTGTTTTTCTTGACATTGCAATTTATAATACTATGATAGGACGATTAGTTACAGGTTTATTGTTTTTTTTGGGATTATAGAAAGGAGTTGGGATACTATGGCATCTCTGGAAGATAGAACCCTGAAGTGTACGGACTGCGGAGAAGGTTTTGTGTTTACGGTGGACGAACAGAAATTCCACCAGGAAAAAGGCTATACCAACGAGCCGAAACGTTGCCTTAAATGCCGGGAGGTACGCCGAAATAAATATAGCGAACGCACGCGGACGGACGTAACCTGCGATTCCTGCGGAAAACCTACGGTTGTCCCGTTTAAACCGACTCAGAACAAGCCGGTTTATTGCGATATCTGTTTCGCTAAAAATAAACAGAAAGAAACAGAACAAGTTTAATTAAATTTTTTACTACCCGGGAGGGCGATGAAAATTACTCTCCCGGGTAAATCCCGCCCTTTTGGACGAATTGCACCCAAAAGAGTGGGGTAAATATTACGATGTCTTAACTATGGCCAAGATAAAAGTTAAAGTGGAAGGGTCAATTGAACATGCCTTAAGGCAATTCAAAAAAAAATGTATTGATGCCGGCTTGTTTATGGATATCAAACGGAATGCCTTCTACGAAAAACCCAGCGAAACCAGAAGAAGACAGGAAATAAAACGGGCCAAAACAATCAAAGATAGCATCCGCGCAGCCCGTGGTCTCCGCCCCCGCCTGTTAAAAAAAGATCTCAAAGGAAAACGATTCTCCGGCCGACCCCGTTCTTGGTAAGCCCCGCCGGAAATATCTTTAAATTAAGAGACTCTAACAAAACTGTGCTTTTTATAATTTCCGCTCATTCTGTCATTCCTGCTTTATAGCCTGTGTCATAATTAGCATTTTTAGAGGATCCATTACTTATATTGATTTCTACGCCAAATAAACTAGATAGGCAGACTGTCTAAAAAGTAACGATTCCAAAGCAAGAATTAATGTATTGCTTTTCATCTTAAATATATGCGTAGCTGGTGCGCCCGTCCCGCCCAAGCGGGACCGGGGTTCCTTGCTGGAAAGAGTGCGGCTCCCTTGACTTAACCCAGTCTCTTACATCGTGGTTCAACAATCTTAATTTATTTCATTATTTTATTGACTAGTTTATACATTATTTAGTATTCTATTACTCTTTTATTAATGAAATAATAGAAATACAGAGCCTACTCCATCCCGCCAAGCGGGGCTGCGAAGGTTAGAAAAGAAAGGAACAGTGAAAGTATGCTGAAGAAGAACTCGCGGAAAAGCCTGTTTTTGGTCGGGGTATTATTTTTATTACTTGCCGGCGCCGTTGTTTATGGACAGCCGGCCGCTTCTTCTGAAACCGGTCAGACCGGTTTTCAATTCTTTTCCTTTATGAAAGGCGACCAGTTTACCACCTTAGAGCAATTCGCCCTCTGGGGAATCCTCGGCGTGGCGCTTCTGGGATTGCTTTACGCCGGATTCTTGATGTGGCAAATTATGGGTGAGGATAAAGGCACCGCGAAGATGCAAGAGATTGCCGGCGCCATCCGGAGCGGCGCCAATGCCTACCTGCGCCGCCAGTTTAAGGCGATTGTTTTCCTCGTGATGCTCCTGACCGCGGCTTTATATTTTACCGTCGGAGAACAGCATATTGCCGTCGGCCGCGCCTGCGCCTTTTTGATGGGTGCTGTTTTTTCCGCCACGGTTGGATTCGTCGGGATGAACCTGGCCGTCCAGGGTAATGTCCGGGTCGCAGCGGCGGCCAGGATTTCTTTCGGCAAAGCCCTGAAAATCGCCTACCGGACCGGCACCATTACCGGAATGCTAACGGATGGTCTGGGGCTTTTCGGCGGGACGGTTATATTTATGATGTACGGGGAACAGGCTTATGAAGTTCTCCTTGGATTCGGTTTCGGCGGAACATTGCTGGCGCTCTTTATGAGGGTGGGCGGCGGTATTTTCACCAAAGCGGCTGATGTCGGAGCTGACCTGGTCGGTAAATTGGAAAAAGGCATTCCTGAAGATGACCCGCGCAATCCGGCAACCATTGCTGATAATGTCGGCGATAATGTCGGCGACTGCGCCGGAATGGCCGCAGATATATTTGAATCGTATGAGGTAACTATGGTAGCCGCAATGATTCTCGGCTGGGCATCATTCGGACATCAAGGAGTTATTTTTCCGCTACTCGTCCGCGCCGTGGGCGTTATCAGTTCCATTATCGGGACTTATGCAGTCCGGACCAGCGATGTGATGCGCAATGCCATGCGCGCTATTAATACCGGTTTTATTATTTCCGCGATTATTTCCATTATCGGGTTCTGCGTAATCGGCTTTTACTATTTTAGGTTTACCGAAGCAAATACCGCTATCTGGCCCGTGGTTAAAGACCTGCCTTTCTGGCTTAATTTCGGAATTGTCGGATTGGATATGCGTCCGGTCTGGACCACAATGATAGGGATTATATTAGCGATTTGTATTAATCGGATGACCGAGTATTTTACGGATACAGGCAAGCCGCCGGTCAAAGCGATTGCCCGTTCCACCCAGACCGGTCATGCCACAACAATTATTACAGGGCTGGCCGTCGGTTACGAAAGCACGGTTTGGGCGATTATGCTGATTGCCGGTGCAATCGGCGCTTCAGCGCTTATTTATGCCGGTTCAAGTCCGATTTTTATTGCCTACGGAGTTGCTATGTGCGGTATCGGAATGTTGACACTTACCGGTAATAATATTTCAATGGACGTATTCGGACCTGTTGCGGACAATGCCAACGGCATCGGCGAGATGGCTCATCTGGAACCACAGGCGCGGCAGACCCTGGCTGACCTTGATGCGGTCGGCAATACTACCAAGGCGATTACTAAAGGCGTGGCAATCGGTTCCGCGGTTATCGCAGCCGTTGCCTTGTTTAATTCATATATCACTTCTATTGCCTCAGGCGGAATGGGCGAAGCGGCCAATGTTCCGGAGAAAATCAAGGAAATTATTACCGGATTATTGAATGTGGCTGACCCGATCTTGTTTATCGGTATCCTGATCGGGGGCGCTATCCCTTGGCTTTTTAGTTCATTAACTATCCGGGCGGTTGGAAGAGCGGCCTTCCTGATTGTCCACGAAGTGCGCGAACAGTTTAAGGATAAAGAAATCTGGGAAGGCAAAAAACTTCCTGATTATGCCAGAGTCGTTTCTATCTGCACCGCAGCCGCCCAGAAGGAATTAGTCGGACCCGGACTGCTTGCGGTTTTAGCGCCTTTGTTGGTCGGACTGGGATTAGGTGTGATTGGTTTAGCCGGATTCTTGGTTGGAATGATACTTTCAGGCCAGTTGCTTGCCGTCTTTATGGCTAATGCAGGCGGTGCCTGGGATAATGCCAAGAAGACCATTGAAGACGGGCTTTACGGCGGCAAAGGGTCGGAAGCGCATAAGGCCTCCATTACCGGCGATACGGTCGGCGACCCGTTAAAAGATACGGCTGGTCCGTCTTTGAACCCGTTGATTAAAGTGATGAATATGGTGGCGCTTTTGTCTATTCCGATTATCCTGCCTTTTGACAAGAAGGTGCTGGATTTACTGCATAGTAACGGCGCGGCAAAGAATGTGGAATTACAGTCGTTCGGAATAATTCCGATTCTGGCAATTGTGATTGGCGTTACGGTTATCGGATGGGTCCTCTGGCAAAGCAAACGTGAAACCGCTGAAATGAAACAGATGGACGCGTCCAGCACATAAATTAGGTGCTTGGTAATTATTTAGTCAATTGAAGTGAAATGAGAAGAATTGTCGCCCCACCTAGGCGGGGTCACCCTGAATTCATTTTATAACAGTACTGACTTCATCACCCAGTTGCAATTGTTTTAAGGCGTTTAAATCGGGGCACCGGCCGATGGCCCAGTCTTTTTCAACCGAATTGATTAACATTTTGCCGATCATTTGATTGCCGCGATAAATATTCAGCCCCATTCCCTGGATCACCCCGGCCTCTTTACCAACGGAAATGATAATTAAATTCTGGTCGGCATTAATGGCTTTGATTTTTCCTTTGATTGTAGCGGATGATATCGGAACGGAAGACAGGTCGCCTAAATATTTTGCGCGCAATTCAAAATTTTCTTTCTCCAACCGCTCGTTTTCTTTTAAAAAGCGTCCTATTTCTTGGCGATCTTGTTCGTTTTTAGCTTGGGCCAACCGCAGGTCATCCTCTAACTTTTTTTTCTGGATAAGCAGTTTGGTAATTTCCGTCTTATACTTTTCATCAACTTTGCTACCGACCTGGCTGCCTTTCTCAGGCGAAACCGAACAGGCGGGCAAAAAAATCAGGTTAATAATGCAAAACGCTAAAAATAATATTGTATTTTTCGCCATTGATAGAAGTATATCAATTATTCATATCAACGCAATAAAAATTACCGGTATTTTATAATTGCGCCTAGAATAATGCAGCCTGATATAAAAAACATAACCGCCCAGAGGACGGCTCCAATTAAAAAACCCGGACCTTCGCCGGCCGGCAAGCCGAAAGAAAAAATAATTCCGATGGTCGCGGCAACCAGTAAGTAAATCCCAAAAATTAAACTTGCCCCCCGGCTGACCGACCGGATTTTTTCAAACAGCGGTTTGGGGTGTTTGAAAACGAACGGCTCCAGGAAGATACCCGTCATATTAAAAACGATGGCGGATGAACCTAACAGGGCTGCCAGGGCGCTAAAAAAATCAAAAAGATTTTGCCCCCCCCATAGGCGGGAATGGGATAATAAAAAATCGCCGCTTTTGAAAATAAAAACCGGGCCGAGCAATCCGTTGATGATGACAATAAATTTATTAAAAAGCGATAATTCTTTAAAATTCATGATCGTCCAAAAAAACGCCGCAATTTATCCAGGATTATTTTCATTTTTAACCGGGCGATTGCGCCGGCCGGGTCAATATCCTTAGGGCAAACTTGCTGGCAATTAAAAATAGTATGACAGCGAAAAGCGCCCGCGTTATGACCGACCAGTTTGATCCGCTCTTCATCAGCCGTGTCGCGGGAATCAAAAAGAAAACGCGCCGCTTTCAGCAAGGCGTGCGGCCCTAAATAATCGGGCCGGCCGGCCGCGACCGGACAGGACCCATAACAAGCCCCGCAAAGAATACAATCAATCATCTTATCTATTTTTTTCCGCTGTTTCGTCGATTGAATAAATTCTTTATCCGGCAACGAAGCGGTCGTGATTAAATAAGGTTTAATCGTTTCGTAATGGCGAAAGAAATTGGTCAGGTCCACCACCAGGTCTTTTAAAACAGGCAGATGGGCCAGCGGACGAATCATAATCTGACCCGTAACATTATTATTAATAGCCCCGGGGATTAACGTTTCAATTAATGTGTTACAGGCCAGGCGGTATTGTCCGTTTCCGCCCAAGGCGCCTCCGCCGGCGGAAATGTGCATGGCGCAAGAACCACAAGCACCGGCCCGGCAGGAAGAACGAAAGGCTAACGTCTGGTCCAGGTTTTCCAGAATATAATAAAGTCCGTCCAGAACGGTCATACCACTGCCTAATGAAGGCACTTCAAAACGGTCAAAGCGCGATTCTTTATCTTTTGACGGATCAAATCTAAAAACGTGAAAATTTAACATTAATATTTTCGCTCCTGCGGCTGAAATTTGGTGATGGTGACGGGCCGGTCCGATAAGACGGCCCCTTCTTTCGTATAGGTGGCCAGCGTATGTTTCAGCCAGTGAACATCATCTCGTTTAGGAAAATCACGGCGGGAATGAGAACCGCGGCTTTCCCGACGCGCCAGCGCCCCCTTAACTATCGCCTCTGCCACATCCAGATTCCCTTCTAATTCTAATACCCAGAGCAAATGATAATTAAAAGAGGAAAAAATACCCGGCGCTTTTATTTTCCGGAAACGTTGTTTTAACGCTTCTATTCCGCTTAAAGCGTATTTCAAATCAGATTCCGTCCGGAAGATTCCGACCAGAGCATCCATTGTTTTATTCAACTCATTCCTGATTTGATAGGGGTTTTCTGTCCCTGCCCCGATTTTATCGGGGCCTGCCCCCATGGTTAACTGCTGTAAACGTGATTCCTGTTGTTTAAGAAAATAATCTGGTAGGGATTCATTAAATTTCTGTTTCGCCCGGCCGGCGACATATTGGGCGGCGTGCGCACCGGCCCGCTGACCGAAAACTAGGGTTTCCAGAAGCGAATTACCACCGAGCCGGTTAGCGCCGTGGACGCTGACGCAAGCACATTCGCCGGCTGCATATAACCCCTGAACTTCGGTAACGCCGTCTTTATCGGTATCAATCCCGCCCATGGTATAATGCTGACCCGGCTGGACGGGAATCGGTTCTTTAATGGGATTAATGCCTAAAAAATCCGTACAAATCTCAACCACCCCGGGCAGTCGTTCTGTTATTTTATCCGCCCCTAAGTGGCGAATATCCAGGTAAACATATCCACCGAAAGCCGGATCGGTAAAACCGAGTCCTTCATTAATTTCGGTCTGGATGGAACGAGAAACGATATCGCGCGGCGCCAGTTCCATTTTATCCGGCGCGTATTTTTTCATAAAGCGTTCATTATTTTTATTAACTAAGTAACCGCCTTCGCCCCGGCAACCTTCGGTCATCAGAATATTTTTGCCGATAATGGTGGTCGGATGAAACTGGATAAATTCCATATCTTTCAAAGGTACGCCGGCCCGGTAAGCAATGGCCATGCCCAGCCCCGTTGATGTAAAGGCATTACTGCTTTTTCCGTAAATCCGGCCGCTGCCGCCGGTCGCCACAATGACCGCACCGGCTTCTATTATTTCCAATTGCCCTGATTGAAGATTAAAAGCAATCACACCGGAACAAGTTTTATTTTCCACGATTAAAGAAATAACCAACCATTCATTGAGCGTTTCAATATGATTTTTGATTACCTGTTCATAGAGGGTTTGCAGGATATAATGTCCGGTTTTATCGGCTCCGTAACAAGTTCTGGGAAAACCCGCGCCGCCGAAAGGCCGCTGGGCAACCCGCCCGTTGGCCAGCCGGCTGAAAGGACACCCCCAGTGATCTAATTGATAAATGACATCCGGCGCCGCGGCCGTCATAATCTCCACGGCATCCTGGTCGGCCAGATAATCGCTGCCTTTAACCGTGTCAAAGGCATGCAGACCCGGATTATCATTTTGGCCTTCGGGATGATTGGCCAGAGCGGCATTGATACCGCCCTGGGCCGCGCCGGAATGGGAACGGACCGGATACAACTTGGAAGCAATCACCACATTTAACCCGTTTGCCTGCGCCTCCAGAGCCGCGCGCAATCCGGCTAACCCGCCGCCTACAACTAAAACGTCACATCGTTTAATCATTTACAATAAGGACAGAAAAAAATAATTGAAGTAATAATCATCACGGCAATAAAAATTACCGCACCAATCCAGAATATTTTTTTATGCGCCCTGGTCAGTAATAAAAAATCAGATAGAATAATTCTTAATCCATTAATTAAATGAAAAGATATCACGCCGATGAGCCCGAATTCCAGAAATTTAAAAAGGGGCTGCTCAAACCGGCCCATCAAATCATTAAAACTACCCGGACCTTTCCAGAACTCGCTGCCCAATACAACCAGGTGCATGAAAATATAAAAAGTCAGAAGCAAACCGGTAACCCGATGTAAAAACCAGGCAAAAGTTCCGGTGTTACGGTTAAGATTCAGGTCGTTTTTTAAATCAGCAAGATTTTTGAAAAAATTTATCATTTCAGATTCGTCCATTTCCACAAGACCATCATCCCGTAAACAAAACAGGCGATTCCCAAAATCCATAAAAACCAGCCGGTCAATTTCTTGAGGGTTCCGGTGAATTTTCTTTTGGCCGCCCCCGCTTGACCATTAGGCAGGTAATCTTCCAGTATTTCATACGTGCCGTTTAAACCGTGGAATAAGGCGGCCAGCAAGAAAGCAATGTAAAAAAATGCCCAGAACTTATTACCCTGGATTCGTTCCAGAACAAGATGGAATTTTCTTTCAGGAGCAATAAAGTGAAGCAGGACGAGATGAATGGCCAGGCAGGCAACTAATATTAAAGCCGTGATGCGTTGTAAAAACCAACGGAACCACGCCAAGGAGCTATTCATAATTTATTACAACTCTGTTTCGCAATAAGTAGATTTTTCCTGGTCAACGGGCGGCCGGAGAGCGTATTTTTTTACGCCTTCCTGAAATAAATCATTTCCGTAAATATCATTAGCCACCGTGAGAGGAAAATCAAAAACTTCCAATCTTCTAATGGCTTCCGGTCCGAGGTCCGGATAGGCGATAACTTCAGCTTTTTTAATACAACGGGCTAAAAGAACTCCGGCGCCGCCCACCGCGACGAAATAGACCGCCCGATATTTCTTCATCGCCTCAATCACCACTTTAGAACGGCTGCCTTTTCCGATGGTTGCTTTTAAACCGGCGGCTAAAAGAGTTGGGGTATAGACATCCATCCGGCAACTGGTGGTGGGGCCGGCTGAACCGATTACTTCGCCGGGCTTGGCCGGCGTCGGACCGACATAATAAATAATCTGCCCTTTCAAATCAAAAGGTATTTGGGCCGGCCGGTTGTTTTTTTCCGCCTGGTTGATTTCTTCAACCAACCGTTGATGGGCCGCGTCACGCGCCGTATAAATCACACCGGATAATTTCACCTTAGCGCCTATTTTTAAACCGGCCAGCGTTTCGTCGGTTAAAGGCGCGCTGAGTGAAACGGTCAAATTATCATGTTTCATAATAAATACTATTATAAATGACAATCTGCCTGGGGGCAAGAAAATCTAAAATTTTATAGGGATGCTGTTTTTAGAAAGAAAATTTTTAAAGGCGTCTGATTAGCCGGGACATCGCTTGGAATGGATTTATCGCAAGCCAATGGTAGACAACGAACTTTATGTTCGTTGAAGGTAACGAGCCCCGCCGAGGCGGGACTCGTTGTCTACCCGCAAATTTGAATGTTATGAATCAGTAATATATTTGTTTTCGTGATCACGGAAAAGCGGTCAAAATATCAGTTAACAAATACAGGGGGGGCAGGTCTTGAAATAGAGAATTAAGTATCCGGCCGGTATTTTTCCTTGATCGCATCAGCCATAGGACTGATTCGTCCTCACCACGGTTGGGCTGGCCCTGAAGATCTCCCCGATTTTATTATTACTTAATCCCGTATGATGATGCAATAAATACATCCCGACGTCTCACGCGTCATTCCGGTGTCGCCTGACCGGTTTTAATAAAATAAAAATTTGCAGGTAAATTTTTATCACTAATCCGGTTTGCTGAATAAAATATAATCCATCACGCCCAATTTGACGTAGGGAT
>CAKKQI010000422.1 GCA_919901895.1 Candidatus Brocadiaceae bacterium
CTTAAACAGATCCCCCGCCCGTACGCCCGCTACGGCATCACCATCGCCGAATTTCAACAGAAATTAGAAGAGATAAAAAATATTGATGAGATTTATGTTACTTCCGGAATGACCTACTGGTACCCGGGCGTGCAATTAGTTATTAAACTACTGCGGGAATATTTCAAAAACATACCGATTACGCTCGGCGGAATTTATGCCACGCTCTGTTACGAACACGCGGTGGCGACCAGCGGAGCGGACCAGGTCTGGCGCGGCAATTACCTACCGGAAGATTATTTTACCAGGCCGGATTTTTATCCGGCTTATGATTTACTGGAAGATAAAACCATCCTGCCGGTTCAACTAACCCGCGGCTGTCCTTTCAGGTGCACCTATTGCGCCTCAAAAATACTCGCCCCAAAATTTGAAATGAAAAATCCGGAAAATTTCTTCACAGAAATTATGTACTATTATAAAAATTTCGGGACCACTAAATTTTTATTCTATGATGACGCCTTAACTTATCCGCCTGCGGCGGACCAATCCGGTCTGAAAATGTTTTTGCGCCAGGTCATTGACTCCAAATTACCGTTTACTTTTTATACGCCGAATGGCTTACACGTAAAATTTATTGATGAAGACCTGGCCCGGCTTTTAAAGCAGACCAATTTTAAAGACCTCCGGTTATCGCTGGAAACGTCCGATGAAACGGCGCAGAAATCCACCGGCGGTAAAGTTACGAACCGTGATTTACAAGAAGCGATTAAAAACTTCAAAAAAGCCGGTTTCGAAAAAAGTGATTTGGGAGTTTATTTATTAGCGGGTGCGCCCTGGATTAGTTTAGAACAAACCCAAAAAGATATAGAATTTATCCATTCGCTGGGAGCGCAAGCTATTCTGGCTTCTTATTCACCCATCCCCGGAACCGCCGATTACCGGCAACTGGTTGAAACCGGTGTTATCCCTGAAGATTTAGACCCGCTCTGGCACAACAAAACAATTTTTGCGGAACTCTTTATCTCTGGTTCTATTAAAAAAGTTAGGAAACTAAGAGACCTTGCTTCCAGTCTCAATAAATCTTGTTAAGACCCAAGGTTCTGTCGCTCGGCTTGGAACTTAGCACTTCGGCGGTTAAACCAGTCATACCAACGGTAAATGAAAAGGATAAATTCGGTTGGGTAACTTACATACTGGTAGCCAGGTCAACAATCGCGAGTTATGAACTCAAGAGTTTATCGTAGCCAGAGTGAGTAGCAATTCAAAGCCATAACAATCCTTCCGGAACTTCCACCACAAGTGTTTGATAATAAATACTAAAGTGGTTTCGTAAGGTATTTACAGATAATATCCGAGTGTCTACCGCACGAATTCGGGGTAGTCAACGACCTTTACCAGCGGCCGGTCTGAAACCGTACCATTAGCCGAAAAATTAAGCGGTAAAAAATCAACTCCGATTTTTAACGATTTACTCGTACTTCCTATTTTAAAACTTAACGAATTATTTTCGCCCAACTTTCTTATTTTGATTTCAAACGGCTGGAAATAACCGTCCGGCAGCCCGGCTTGCAAACCATATTCTTTAAATTTATCGGCGATATATCGGGCTGACACCCGTCCTTCCGGAGTATCGGTCCCCCGGCCCTTTCGCTCCGGCGCCGCCAGATAATCAATGTGGTGCTTAATATGGCTCAGTTCTATCGCCGGGATGTTAACTGCTGGTTGCCCAATCTGCTCAGCTGGTCCTGATGTTGACACTGAAGAACAGGAAAGCGATACCAACAACAACCACCAGATATAATTTAATTTAAAATTCATAACAAGTGAATTACTCATAAAAAGTCAGTCAAATTAAGAATGCTTGCGGATACAAAAGCCAATGTATTTGTAGTATCGCTGGTAGATCGTCTCATAAGACACATCATTACCGCAGGAACAGGCGAAGGCCAGGGCTTCGTCTGAGGGAAAAAACATAAAGCAAATTACTTCTGCAAGATATCGATTATTTTATCAATTACTGCTTTTATTTTTTCTCTTTTAATAAGTCCAATTTTACGTTGAATAATACTTTGGTCTGCGGTGAAAATACGGTTAGGTCTTATATTGCTTATTTGGCTTATTGAACCTTGAATAAAATCACTATCTGTTAAAACAAGAGCATCGTTATCTCTTGTATTTTGACTAGTTATCTGGCAGAGAATTATATCATCACCCTGTAATTCTGCAATTACTAATGCAGGCCTTCTTTTTGTCTGGGTTAAATCGGAAAAAGGGAAAGGCACTATCACTACCTCACCTTTTACAAATCTTTCCATGCCTCATCCTCTTCCGACTTGAGCCAGTCCTTTGCAAGAGATGACTCGCTCAAAAGGGACAATCTAACTTTATCGTCAACTTCTTTTTCCTCCTGTAAATAAGCGTCAATTTCTTTTTGATGAGTATTGTAATACTCCAATGCTGCTTTAATTTGTTCTTTGGTTAAAGAAGGGTACTCGTCTTCAATCTTTT
>CAKKQI010000423.1 GCA_919901895.1 Candidatus Brocadiaceae bacterium
CGTCAAGCCCGCGGCCGAAATACTTTTCAAAAAATTAAAATTAGACCCGAAAAAAGATTTTAACGCGGTTGCGGTTCATCAAGCCAACGGGATTTTGCCAATGATGGCGGCCGGCACGCTCGGGCTGGATATGTTCGGCGTGATGCAAAATGTCTTAACCGCTTATATCGGTGATTGCGGGGCGGCCTCGGCCCTTCTGCCCTTTGCCCATATCCTGGATAACGCCGGTCCGGATGAAAGAGTCCTGGTGATTGCTTATGGTTCAGGGGCCGGCAGTGATTGCCTGAGTTTTAAAACCACTGCGGTGATCGACCAAAAACGGCCGGTCAAAGGCCGGGTAATGGACCAGATTGAAGATAAAATTATGGTGGATTACGCCCTGGCTTCCAAATACGAATACAAATATATCCGCTCGCCGTATATGCTGACGAATTATTTATAATTACTCCGCCACGCGCCAAGTTACCCCTGGTCGGATTTCCACGGTGGTCGGGTCCGAACCGGGCCATTGAAGAATGACCTTATTCGTATCGTTGCCGGTATCCACGGCATAGACCGTTCCGGCTTCGTTAACAATAAATGTCATTATTCCGGTTTTGCCAAATTTAGCCGGGTAAGCCACAAAGGCAAATTTCCAGGTATTCGTTGCCCTGACACCGTGCGAATCTTCCTGATTATAAAGCGCGCCATTTTCATCGGTCAGCATCGCCCGGAATAAATAGCCGGTTTTAGGCATTTTTGTTTGCATGCTAAATGGTTCAAGAATGCCCTGACCAAAAATATTATCTTCGGCTGGGGCGGCATCTGCTTTGGCTAATGAAATATCAATCGCGTGTACTAATGTGGTTTTGTCAGAGCGATACATCCGATAAAATGAAGAAACATCATAGGTCCAGTAATCCTTTATACCATTCATATCAGCGTCCTGCTGGCGCCACATTGCTTCACAACTAACCATTACTCTTAAATTTGACATAGCGATTGTTTCATTAGTGGCTATTCTGGATGACAATAGATTTGGAAGCGCAATCGCGGCGATAATAGCCGTAATGGGTATCAAGACGAATGACACACCGCCCATAACAATACCGGCGATGGCCTTACCTTTACCGGTTAGCGCGCCGGTTCCGTCTGAGGCGTCGCCCGCAGGCGAACCTCGCCCTAATGGCGGGGACTGGTTGATTTTAACCAGAGCGATAATCCCGAAAATAATGGCTAATAAGCCGGGGATTACTAAAAAACACAGAATCAGACTGATTATTCCCAGAATCATACTCGCGGTGGCTAGACCGCAACTTTTCGGCGCAACTTCCGGTCTTGTTTTTGGGTCTTCCATAGTCATACCGTCCTTTCGTGATTAGAATAGGTGGAGTCCCGCCCAAGCGGGAATGTTATTTATAAACGCTGGTGCCTTCTTCGTCAGTAATCGGATTTTCAAATTGGTCGTAAGTAAGCGTCGCCGCATGTTTAGCCGAACCTGGTTGGATTGCCTTGCAATTTATTTTATAAATCAGTTTATCACCCGATTGAAGGATTGGAACTGGTTCAAAGGACACTTGAAATAATGGTTCTGTTACTGTGCCTGCCTTGAACGGCGTCGGTCCTTCAGCCGATACAAATTCCATTTCTTCGGGAATTTTACTTTCTATTTTTATGTTTGTGCAGGGAGCGGTTCCTTCATTGCGTATTTCAATAACATAGATAGTATGTTTCCCCACTTCGACCGGGTCTTCGGTGTCATAAGTGGAAATATGCATAGCCGGGATGCCGATAATATCTGTTTCGGCCCAGGCTTCCAGAGGCATTACCGTTGGCGGCAAATCCGTATCGCAAAAAAGTTTGGCAGTATTCCGGCAGCGGCCTTTTTCTTTAGCCCGCAGATCTAATTTAATTTCCACTTTCTGTTGGGGCGCCACCTCTTCCAGTTTCCAGGTGAGCGTGCTTAATCGTTCCCCTACAGCCGGTTTAAAAGCAGCGTGTTGAGCGATCCCATCCTTAAATAGTGAGTCATTAGGAAGCGAAATCCCGACCTTTCGGGGGGGCGTGGAACTGATATAATCTAAGTTGGCGGGGATGATATTGGTGATGTTGACGTTTTTAGCCGAAGCATTTCCGGTATTGGTAATAGTGATGGTATAAGCCAGTGGTTTATGGAGATAACAGATGCGAGGGCCTGTCACGGCTAACTGTAAGTCTGGTGCGATAACTTTAGTTATAACTACTCCGTTACTTATGATTTTATCTTTGATATAAACTTCGGCGGTGCCGGTAAAAACACCGCTCCGAGTGGTTCCCACTGTATAAAGAATAATTCTTGTTGCATTTGGTTCTAAAATTTCAAAAACCCATTTTAAATTGGTCTCGTCAATTCTGTCTCTGTATTTCAACCCGGCCGGTATTCTTGCCCGGATAACGACATCTTTCATCTGATTATTAGTGTTATTTTTAGCGGTTAAAGTATAAGTGATTGTTTCTTCCAATCTTACTTCAGTCGGTCCATCCATAATAATGGAAACATCCCTTAGCCTAACCGGCGGTTTATTAATTTCTTCAGGGGTGTTTGGTTGCGAAAGAGCGGGCGTGTCCCCTTTAGGGGATGATGGAACGGTATTTTCCACTTTGATGTTTTGGGCCAGCCAGATGATTATGATTGTTAAAATCAAGGTGAACAGGCCTAAAAACAGACCGCTTTTTTTCATGTTAGTTCTTCAGTTATTTCTTCGTTCCCGGCTTGGGTGGTTGATATTCTTTAATCGGATTTTTAATTTTAGCCAGGAAGCCGTCTATAATTTCTTTGTTAAATCCGGTCGTGCTGAAAATATTTTCATCGTTTTCAATATCCTTACCGGTATAATTTGATTTTTTATCCAGCATTATTTTAGCGTTATTTTCATCCGAGGTTATTTTTTTTGCTAATAACTGCTCATCGGCGTGAACGAGGATTGGGGCTGCAGCGCCGATCGCGCCGATAATCTTTTTCCCGGCCAGGGCTGATTTTACCAATTGATGGATTTTGGGGTCATCCCAATACGATTCTACCCCTTCACCTGCCAGGAAAATCACCGCTTGGAAATCATCAGTATTTAATTCGTCTAAAAGCACATCCACCGTGATATCCTGCTCATCTGATTTTACCCGCCTGGTTTTACCGGCGACCACCGTGGTTGCCCCGTTCATAATAAAGTAACGTTTAATCCGTTGGAAATAATCAATTTTTTTCTCCGGCACGACCAGGAGCACCTTCCGGTCTTTTAAGTCATAATCAGGTTTTATAACGGCCCTGGAGGTATGCTGATGGCTGCTTTGAAGCAGGGCTCGGATATATTTATTTTTTTTCGTTAGTAATTGATCAAGTTCTTTCTGGAATTCATCGGTATTGCTGACCCGGGCGCCGTTCAGTTCAATGATGATATCATTATTACCGATACCGCCTTTAGAAGCCGGTGGGTCGACACTGGTTACCCGCACCCCGGCTACGGGTGGGAGGTTATGAACATAACGCGATAACGTGGTAATCTGCTCAACCCTTAGTCCCAGGGCATCATAACGGATTTCTTTTACTTCGCCGATTTGGTGTCCGTAGTAAATGGCCGGTTCGTCTTCTACCGGCGTTATCCGGATAATCAGTTCCTG
>CAKKQI010000424.1:0-1501 GCA_919901895.1 Candidatus Brocadiaceae bacterium
CGTGATGCGTCAGGCCCATTATCTGGGGATGCGGACGACCGCGACGATGATGTTCGGCTCTTTAGAAACTTCGGCGGAACGGGTCGCGCATCTGGAAAAAATAAGAGCGCTTCAGGATGAGACAAAAGGATTCACCGCTTTTATTCCCTGGCCTTTTCAACCGGCTAACACGGCCTTAGCTCATTTACAACCGGCGAGTGGATTTGATTATTTAAAAACGCTGGCGATTTCCCGTATTTATCTGGATAATATTCCGAATATTCAGGCTTCCTGGGTAACCCAGGGCGCGGCCATTGCCCAGGTGGCGCTTAAATTCGGCGCTAATGATCTGGGCGGAACAATGATGGAAGAAAATGTCGTGAAAGCCGCCAATGTTTCTTTCCGGATGACGGAACCGGAAATAAGGATGTTGATTCAACAAGCCGGCTGCCAACCGCAAAAGCGGGATTGTTATTATAATAAAATTTGCTGACGCAAATTTTGTATAGGCCGATAATTAAAATAATAAAACGATAATATCGTTTTGTTATAAGCGGGCGTAGTTCCCCGATAGGCATCGGGGGACTGTTCAGGTAAGCTAAACAAGCGGGCGTAGTTCAGTGGTAGAACACCAGCTTCCCAAGCTGGTTGTCGCCGGTTCGAATCCGGTCGCCCGCTCATCCCGATAGTGAGATTCGTCCACTAAAAAAGTGGGCGACCCGCTCAAGCGCGACAAATTTGGACTTGTCCCGTCCTAATATTTAGTATGCTTTTAATCCGTTTAATCCGATATAATTAGTTAGGTGATGACATAATTACAACGATTTTAAATAGATTATAGAGATTAAGATAGGAGTTAAAATGAAAAATTTAATTGTTGTTTTATCAGGGTTAATGCTAACCGGTGGCGTTTTTAACGCCATTAGTTGTATTTCACCGGCCCTGCCGTCTTCTGAAACAGCTGTTTTAAAAAACGACCTTTCTTTTTTAACCAGACCATCCGTAACTGAAGGGATATATCATACCGTTGAAAAAGGTGATACGTTATGGTCAATCGCCCGGCGGCATAATGCGGAAATAAATGATCTTGTTAGAGCCAATCCGTCGATTAAGGATTTTCATTTGCTTAAAGTGGGGGACCAAGTTTTTATCCCGGGCGCCCAAAAATCGACGCCTCGCCTGAATGGGGAGAACCTGCCCGCCGAACCTAATTTCATCTGGCCGCTTAAAGGAAGCATCCTGGAGAATAAAGGGATTGATGGAGTGACCATTAAGGCCTACACCGGCCAGCCGGTTTATGCCGTTAAAAGTGGAATGGTTACTTTTGCTTCCGATAAGTTACAGGGATACGGGAAATCAGTTGTCATTAAACATTCGGATGGTTTCCTTTCTTTTTATGCCTATAATTCGGAATTACTGGTTAAAGAAGACGAATCGGTAAAGCAGGGGCAAGAGATTGCCCGGGTCGGGCAGACCGGCCGGACCACCCAGTCGTGGGTTTTTTTTAGATTATTTTAAAAAA
>CAKKQI010000424.1:1511-4170 GCA_919901895.1 Candidatus Brocadiaceae bacterium
ATCGCGTGATGGTCTCTGGTCCTAAAGATATTTTAAAAGATTTAGGCTTTGATCGTCTTGCGAGCTCCAACGATGATATTGAAATTGATGAAGCCAAGCAGACCATGACCGTTAAGAATATTTATTTTTCAGATTATTTAAAAAAGGCGAACCGGTTAACTCCTTAAGTTATTTGCCGTAAGAATGCATTTCTGATTTTATCATTAATAATTTATATTTAATAATTACAATAATATGCCGCTCTACGAATTTTATTGTCAAAAATGCAAGAAACAATTTGAACTGCTGATTCGCAAACAGTCTGAAATATCCGGGGCCGCCTGTCCTGATTGCGGCGGGCTTAAAATTACCAAAGTATTTTCTACCTTTGCTACGGTGAGTGGTTTCAAAAATGATGCCGGTAATACCGGCGGTGGCTTGCCCCGCTCTGGCGGCGGCCATTCCTGCCATTCCTGCTCATCCGGTAATTGCTCATCCTGTCACTAATAATTTTCCGGCGATAGCATTATTTAATCTTTTTTTAATTTTTCTATTATCTTTTTTCTGATTTCTTTCGTATCAATCTTTGGTTTGGCAATCGTGCCGGATATCGGGATACCGCCGGCTTCATTAATAATTTTACATATTTCAACCATATTCTTATCGGCATATTTTTCAACCGGTATAATTTTTAAGCGTTGTTCAATATTTCCCTGGAAATCAGTCCAGCCGCTAAGTTCTAAAGTTATTTTTGGTCCGCTGAATTCGGCCTGTTGATTATAAATACGATTATTTTTAATTTCAAACGATTGTTCCATCCGGCTGAATTCAAACTTAACCAAATCTTCTTTTCCTAATAAAAACGCGGCTTTTTTCAAGATTTCCGAACCCTCAATCAAACCGTGTTCGATCGTAATCTTACCGGCACCGGTCAGAGAATTTTGCCCACCCCACCCTGAGGGGGTGGATAGCGTTACATTACAATCAAGGCTAAAAACCGTCTGAACCCGGGCTTGTCCCTCTATGGCGGTGACCGGTTGAATCTCTTTGGTATCAGGAAACAAGGGTTGTAAAAACGGAAGGATTTTGGTTGCGCAAAAATGAGACAATTTGACTTTTTCCGCATTAATACTAATTAAAGCCGGTAATTTTTGGCTGAAATCTATTGTTCCGCTTAACCCAACGGTTCCTTCATTAAAAACAGCCGCCGCACTGTTTATTTCCATTTGTTGGTTATCCACTTTTAAAGGAACGGTGATATTTTTAAAAACCAGATCTTCAAAAGTAATTTCGGCAATATTAAGTTTTCCTTCCGATGAGACATTTTGTTCATTTTTAACGATAATGTTAAAAACGCCATTAACCGGAGTGCTGATTAGATTTTTCGGCCATTTTTCCGGAAACAATAAGGCGAACGGGATAGAAAGTTCTTTTAACGAGATGTGTATCTTGGCCGGGTTTACCCCGCCATCGGAGGGGTTAAGCCCCGCCTTCTGCGGGGCAAGCGGGTCTAAATTTTTACCGAGCCACCGGCCAAGATCGCCTGTAATTCGGAGCCGGCCGTCGGAATCATTCAAGGTAATAATGATTTCTTTAATGGACGGTGTTTTAGAAATCATTCCCGGCAGCCAGCCTTTTATTTTGATATGTTGAATAGTAAATACCGGTTGGGGTGGCGCGTTCTGGCTGGTCGTGAGCGAGCCCCGATATAATCGGGGCGAGCCGAATCTATCGTATATCGTGATATTATTAATACCGAGACCAAACCATCCCAGAGAAATAGATTCTATTTTGATTTCCCGTTGAAGATTATTCTTTAATTCTTTTTCCAGTTGTTTAACCAGTCCTTTAGTCGGAATAAATTTTGGCAGGAAAATGATAAAAAGACAGAAACCTCCGAATCCAACGGCGAGTATTTTCCGGATGGTGCGTCTTTTTGATTTTTTCGGGGTGCTTCGCGGCGGTATTGGTTGGGCGTTTTGTTCCGGCGTTAACCTGGTCGGGTTAGGTATTCTTAAAGTAGGTAGTTGTTCTTTACCGCTCGGTAAATCTCCGGCATAATCCCGGTATTCCAGTTCTTTAAAGTCATCCTTTTTCATAGCTGAGCGGCGCCCTATCAATAATGAGTCATCAGGCGGAAGTAAAGTCCCGACCTTTTCCCGACAGGGCTTATTTAATGTTTAGATCCAGGGACCCCGTCGGGACGGGGCGGGAGTATATTATAAAAATTGACTTTTGAGTTGTAAAGATATATTCTTAACGGGAGTATGGTAATGCATCAATTATGGGCGCCCTGGCGGGCGGTTTATCTTAAGAAGGTTGCTCAGCAAAAAGGTTGTTTTATCTGCCGGGCGGTAAAATCCGGACAGGATAAAAAAAATCTTGTCCTGATGCGCGGGCAAAAATGCCTGGTGCTGATGAACCTCTATCCTTATAACAGTGGACATCTGATGATTGCGCCCCTGGCTCATCAAGGCGAGATGGAACAACTTTCAGCGGCTGAAGTTCAGGAGATTTTTGACCTGATTTGCCTGATGAAAAAAACGCTGGTTCGCGTTCTTAAACCGCAGGGATTTAATCTCGGGGTTAATCTGGGCCGGGTGGCCGGGGCGGGTTTACCGGGACATATCCATTTCCACCTGGTGCCTCGCTGGAACGGCGACACTAATTTTATGCCGAT
>CAKKQI010000425.1 GCA_919901895.1 Candidatus Brocadiaceae bacterium
CGCGACGAGGGCGGCCGCGCCCACCGGCTCGGGATCACCGGTCCACCGGGCGTTGGCAAAAGCACTCTCACTAACGAGTTGGCAGCACTGATGTCCAGAAAAAAATATCCGGTCGGAATTGTCGCGGTTGATCCCAGCAGTGTTTTTACCGGCGGAGCCATTCTGGGCGACCGTATCCGGATGCAGAAAATCGGATTGGATGAAGGGGTATTCATCAGGAGTATGGCCACACGGGGGTGCCTGGGCGGTTTGGCTGAAGCCACCACCGCGGCGGCCGATATTCTTGATGCGGCCGGTAAAAAATACATTATTATTGAAACCGTCGGCGTCGGGCAGTCAGAAATAGAAATTTTCAAGGCCGTTGATAATACCATCGTTGTCCTTTCGCCGGAATCAGGTGATGCCATTCAAACGATGAAATCAGGACTGATGGAAATCGCGGATATTATTGTGGTTAATAAAGCCGACCGCCCACAGGCGGATATT
The DNA here is from genome assembly GCA_919901895.1 of Candidatus Brocadiaceae bacterium. Lineage (GTDB taxonomy): Bacteria > Planctomycetota > MHYJ01 > JACQXL01 > CAKKQI01 > CAKKQI01. The sequence continues at coordinate 487 of CAKKQI010000425.1, forward strand.
CTGGTAAATACGATTAAAACAACAGCGGAGTTTAGTTCTAAAAGTAAAAATATTCCTATTTTTAAAACGGTCGCCACTCAAGGGGCCGGCGTTGAAGAGTTATTCAATCACCTAGAAAATTATTTTAATTCTGATGACCAGGCCAGGGTGTTTTCAGAAAAAAGAAAATATTTTTTTCAGGAACGGATAAAATCATTAGTTTTAAAAAAAATCGGAAATGACCTGTGGTCTAATCCTGAAATACAAAAACTGTTGGAATCAACCACCGGTAAAATTCAAGATGGGAAAAATATGGGAACAAAGTTAGTGGCTCGGATTATTAGTTTATTCAAAGAGAAGAAATAAAGGGGTTTTATATTTATGTATTTGCCGGACGATTTAACAAAATTAAAAAAGGAATATGAATCCTGGGCCGGGCAAAACAAGGTGCCGCGGGAAATTATTTACACGCCGCTTGACCTGGCTGGATTTGATTATGAAAAACAACTGGGCTGTCCGGGGCAATATCCTTATACGCGCGGGGTTTATGCCGATATGTACCGCGGTCAAATCTGGACCATGCGGCAGTTTTCCGGTTTCGGAACAGCCGCTGATACCAACCGGCGCTATAAATTTTTGTTAAAAAAAGGTCAGACCGGACTTTCCGTGGCTTTTGATTTACCGACCATTATGGGATATGATTCCGACCATCACCGGGCGCGGGGTGAAGTCGGCCGTTGCGGGGTGGCGATTTGTTCGCTCCGTAATATGGAAACGCTTTTAGCCGGAATCCCGCTGGATAAAGTCAGCACTTCAATGACGATTAATGCGCCGGCGGCGATTCTCCTGTCTTTTTATATTGCCGTGGGTGAAAAACAGGGCGTGGCGCCGGGTCAACTTCGCGGGACCATCCAGAACGACATCCTCAAAGAATACAGCGCCCAGAAATCGTGGATTTTCCCGCCCAAGCCGTCCATGCGCATCATTACCGATATTATGGAATTTTGCGCGCAACATGTTCCGAAGTGGAATACTATTTCTATCAGCGGTTATCATATTCGTGAGGCAGGTTCGACGGCGGTGCAGGAATTGGCTTTTACGCTGGCGGATGGTTTCGCCTATGTGGAAGCTGGAATTGCCGCCGGGATGGCGGTGGACAGTTTTGCGCCTCGTCTTTCTTTCTTTTTTAACGCCCATCTGAATTTTTTTGAGGAAATCGCCAAATACCGGGCCGCCCGACGTATCTGGGCCAGGCGAATGAAAGAAAAGTATCAGGCCCGCGACCCGCGATCCTGGTTATTACGTTTTCATACCCAGACCGCCGGTTGCACCCTGACCGCCCAACAGCCGGAGAATAATATTATCCGGACGGCGTACGAAGCCTTAAGCGCCGTCTTAGGCGGAACCCAGAGTCTTCATACCAATTCAATGGATGAAACCCTATCTTTGCCGACCGAACATGCGGTTAAAGTTGCTTTAAGGACCCAGCAGATTATCGCTTATGAAAGCGGGGTGACCAGTACGGTTGACCCACTGGGCGGTTCTTATTATCTGGAAGCACTGACCGATAAATTGGAAGCCGGGGCAGAAGAATACTTCCTGAAAATCGACCAATTAGGCGGCGTTGTCCCCGCGCTGGAACAGGGTTTTTTTCAGCGTGAAATTGCCAACTCGGCTTACCACTATCAGCAGGAAATAGATTCTAAAAAAAGAATCGTCGTTGGTATAAACGAATTCGTGGAAAAAGAAGAAATTCCAATTGAGACTTTAAAAATAGCCCCGTCTGTAGAGCAGAAACAAATCAGGGAATTAAAAAAAATAAAGCAAGGGCGTGATAATTTAAAAGTTAAAAAGTCGCTTGAACAAATTCGCCAGGCGGCGTGCGGTAAAGATAATTTAATGCCTCGTTTCCTGGATGCCGTCAGATGTTATACCACATTAGGCGAAATTATCCAGGTGTTAAAAGAGGAATTCGGCGAATACCGCGAACCGCCGACGTTCTGGTGACACTAACCACAGATTACACTGATTTAAAGAAATTGATTACACAGAATATAATCTGTGAAATCAGTGGTTACAGGAGGAAGCATGACTGAAAAGAAACGAATCCGTGTGCTGATTGCCAAACCGGGGTTAGATGGACACGACCGGGGTGCGAAGGTGATTGCCTGCGCTTTGCGCGATGCCGGGATGGAGGTTATTTATAGCGGGTTACATCAGACCGCTGAAATGATTGTTGAAGCCGCCATTCAGGAGGATGTGAACGTTATCGGGATCAGTATCCTTTCCGGCGCCCACCTGACTATTTTTCCAGAAATTTTAAACCTGATGAAAAAGAAAAAGATAAAAAATGTCCTTTTAATCGGCGGCGGCATCATTCCTGATGAAGATAGGACCAAACTGAAAAAAAAAGGGGTGGGCAAACTTTTTGGTCCGGGTACGCCGCTTCAGGAGATCGTAGAATATATTAAAACACATGCTAAATTATATCAGGTTACCTAACCCTGCACCACGTAGGATGGTGATGGTTCACCAATTAGATCCTTTCCCAGCTAAGGCGGGGGGCAGATTTTCCTTGACTATTTTTTTTCTTGTGATATAAAAAGATTTTTCATTTCAACTTTATAATTTTGATTTGTGAAACTATGATAAGTTCAACCGATATCAGAAAAGGGATGATGCTGGACATGGAAGGCGAACTTTATGTGGTGATGGATTTCCAGCACGTGGCCAAAGGAAACAAGCGGTCTTATATCCAGACCAAATTGCGTAATTTAAAAACGGGAAACCAGGCTGAACAGCGTCTCCGCGCCGATGATAAAGTCAACCAGGTTTTTATGGAACAACTGACGATGGAATATCTTTACGAAGACCGCGGCGAATATGTTTTTATGAATATGAACAGCCACGAACAATTTAATTTATCTAAAGAATTGGTTGAAGATACGATTACTTATTTAATACCGAATATTGAAGTAAAGGTTGATTTTTATAACCAGAAACCAATCGGTATTCATCTGCCCATTACGGTTGATTTAAAGATAACAGAAACGGAGCCGGGATTAAAAGGGGCAACTGTTACTAATGTTTACAAGTCGGCTACTACGGAAACCGGTTTAATTGTTCAGGTGCCGCCTTTTATTAATAATGGAGAAGTTATCAGGGTTGATACTAGAGACGGCCGATACGTTGAGAGAGTGAAGTAAAATGTAAAACCAGTTTAGGCCTGGTTTGGATGAGGTGATACGATAATCCCGCCCTTTCTGCTCCGCTTTAGACGGACTGGTTTAGCCATAAGCCTCTTCGGTTTACTCGCTGATGAATCGGGGAGATTAGAAAGGGCGGGATTCAATTCGCAGACGTGGCGCCGTTGGCGCCACTATAACTTACGTCGTGGGACTCCGTAAGTTATCGACTCATTGAAGAGGGGTTAAAATGAAACGGTGCACGGTTTTTAAACTTGAAGATGTGCCGTATGACGAAGTACTTTCTTTCCAGTTTGAGTTGCTTGAGAAAGTTAAAGATACCAAAGGAAAAGAAAGTTTTTTAATTTTGCTGGAACACCAGCCGGTTATTACCGTCGGCCGGAACGGCAACGGCTCCAATATTCTTGTTACCGAAGAAACGCTTAAGCGAAAAGGGATAGAAGTTAAGCATATCAGCCGGGGGGGCGACGTGACTTATCACGGACCAGGACAACTCGTCGGCTACCCAATTTTAA
>CAKKQI010000426.1 GCA_919901895.1 Candidatus Brocadiaceae bacterium
AATTCAGTCGCAGCGGCTTGAAAACAGTTTCTTTATGGTAATCAGGCGAATCGTATCCCAACATTAACAAAAATTTAACAAGCGAAACCATCAGACCGGCCAGCATAAACAGGAAGGCAAATGTCCCCAGGGATGAACCGGAAACCAGATCTTTTAATAAACCAACCGCCCAATTAGTCAGTAGCGCCCGGCCGGGCGGCAAATAAAGCGAACAAAGTATTACCAGAATTAATAAAAGATCAGGCGCAATACTGCCGATTTCCAGAAAACTCAATACCGTTAACTGGAGGATTAAAACTAAAACCGAAATTGCAATAAATAATAACCGCATATTAATTTTTATTTTTTCTTAAGAACAATCACGCTGTCAAGATTATTAATATCAATAACCGGTTCCACCTTCAATCGGGCGAAATAACCTTCCTCTTCAACCGTTTTAACCGTTCCGATAAGTAATCCCCGCGGCCATACTTTATAAAAATCCGAGGAAGTAAATACTAACCAACCCGGTTGAACAGGCACATCACGGGAAACCCATTTTAGAGATGTCTGGTGGGTGGAAAAACCTTCCAGGACACCTTCGGCCGGAGTTAAGATTGCTTGTTTATCGGCTGAACTATTTAAAGAAGTTGATTTAGGCAATTCAGACATTATCGGAGGCGGGGCCGCCGCGTGGGCTTTTACCCGGAAAGACGGGTCGGTAACCAGGGCGACCTGACTGGTAAAAGGCCCCACACTTGAAATTTTGCCAACCAAGTACTTACCTGAAACAACCGATAATCCGGCAGTAATACCATTGTTGCTTCCCCGATCAATAACCAATCCCTGCCGCCAACCGGAAAGGTCGCGTTGGATCAACACATTGGCAATAATTAATTGGTAATGTTGCTGGAGATTTAAAACATCCGGTTGGGTTTGGCTAAGTTTATCTATTTCCTGCAATTGTTTAGCCAGCCGGTGATTTTCATTATAAACCTGTTGTAATTCGGCGGTAAGATTGCTTACTTTTTTTTCCAATGCTTTAATTTTGTCTTGAGGAGAGAGAGAGGAACTATCCGGCCCCGCCTTTGACGGGACAAGTTGTTTTAAATTAGTATCATCGGCCGAACCGGCCATTAAATAATTAACCGGCTTAAGAAAAGTGAGTAATAAAAGTTCCGGCTGGCTCACCCAGCGGTCCGGTAAAAAAAGGAGGATTAAAGCAAAGAGAAAAAAAACAATCGGTGTGTGTTTTCTTAAACCCAACATTAAATTTTCTCCCGCCCGTCTGGGCGCCGCCCCTGAGGGCGAGCCTCACCTACGGCGGGAGACGACGCCTTCGCCAGACCGTTCCGCCTCCCGCCCAGAAGGGCGAGGCTCGTCTCTGGCGGCTGGCGGGACGGTAGAACTACAGGAGGTCTTCACCGCTTTCCAAACTTTCTCTAATCTGGTCTAAATTTTCCAGGATGATGCCGGTCCCTTTAGCTACGGCGGTAAGCGGGTCATCGTCTACCCGGACGGGTATCTGAATTTCCTTGCTAATGGCTTTATCAATACCGCGCAATAAAGAACCGCCACCAACCATCATCAACCCCTGGTTAATCAAATCGGCGGAAAGTTCGGGCGGCGTTTTTTCTAATGTTTCCTTAATGGCCTGGATAATCAGATCAATCGGTTTTTTCAGGGCTTCACGGATTTCTTCGGAATTAACAATAATTTTCCTCGGCCGGGCGGCTACCAGATCGCGTCCGCCTACTTCCATAGTAATCTCTTTTTCCAGAGGAAAAGCCGAACCGATGGTAATTTTTACCCGCTCGGCCATCTGTTCCCCGATAAGCAAGTTATACGTTGTTTTCATATGCTGGATAATCGCCATATCCATCTCATCGCCGGCCACCCTGATACTCTTAGAAGTAACAATCCCGCCCAGTGATATCACCGCTACTTCAGTGGTGCCGCCGCCGATATCAGCCACCATACTGGCTATCGGCTCCTGGATCGGCAAACCGATCCCGATGGCCGCGGCAATCGGTTCCAGAACCAGGTAAATTTTCCGCGCTCCGGCCCGCTCGGCTGAATTAATCACCGCTCTTTTTTCCACGGTGGAAATACCGGAAGGGATGGAAATCGCCACGCGTGGTTTAATAAGTTTCCAACCCTTATGCTGACGAACTTTTTGAATAAAATAACGAATTAATGCCTCAGCCAGGTCAAAATCAGAAATAACGCCTTCCCGTAACGGCCGAACGGCCATAATCCCACCCGGGGTTTTCCCTAACATTTCCTTAGCGACATTACCAACCGCCTGACCGTTTAATAAAACTTTATTCGTCCCCTTTTTTACCGCAACCACCGACGGCTCGGTAATAATTACCCCTTCACCTTTAACACAAACCAGGGTATTACAGGTGCCCAAATCAATCCCGATATCAGTGGAAAACATACTAAAAAAATCATCAATAAAATTTGCCATTTAAAAGTTTCCCCCATTCCCGTAACAAGCACGGGATAAGTTTATTCGGTGGAACTGACCGCGCCGCCGCCGGCTTTGAATAACCCGCCAAATTCCACGCCATAAAATATATTTAATTCATAACCGATTAGATAAATACCGACCAGAATAAATATTAAAGAAATAATTAAAAGTAAGGTAAAAATATTACTTTTGGGTTTTTCAAATATTGTCCCCATCCCGGATAGAGAATCTCCCGATTCCACACCTATGTTAGCCTCGGCAAAAGATGATTTCCGGCTAACTTGTGATTTTTTTATTGTTACCATTCAGGTAAATCTCCGGCAATGGTTAAAAAAAATCTAATAAACACTGGTGGAGACATTATCTCCCACCCTAATTTTATCGGCTTGAAAGTCCTTTAAACTATGGGCGCCCGCCCAATCTTTTCCGACTTTATCAACTTTAATTTTACCGATATATTTATCACCCCGATAAACCGTAAACTCTATCCCGACAGCAACCTTATCGTTAGAACCAACACTGACAACCACGATATCAGTTGTCTCACTCACGGCAGTAACTTTACCTTCAATCAGAGCCGTTATCGGCTCAACTATTACGCCCTGTTTTTGAAGCGCGTCCGTGATGCCTTTATAATATTGTAAATCCTTGGCCTGTGTAATGAATTGAGATTCCAACTCGGCCAGACTCTTTTGCGCCTTAACCAACTCGTCTTCTGATTCCTGGTGACGGATTTGGTAGGAATCACGGTCTTTCTCCGCCTGCGCAGCCCTATCCCGGCAGTCGTTAGTCGTTTGCTCCAACTCTTTATTCCTGGTACGTTGCAGTTCTACCTCCCGGTTTAATTTCTCAAGTTCATTTTTCAAAACCTCCACCTGGTTCTGTAATTGGGTATAACTGGTTTTCCAATCGCGTAAATCATCCTGGGCGCTATGAAGCAAGGCGGTCTGGGTAAGCAGGTCGGTTTTAAGTTTCTGAACCAGAAATTCCTTAGTCTGGTTCTGTCCTTTCAGATTGGTTATTTCTTCGTCTCTTTTAGATGTTTCTTTTTTCATCTCTTCGGTTTTTTGTTTTAATTTTTCCTTGTAATCAATGCGATAACTGAATAGGGTGGCCGCCAATCCGAGATAAATCACACTCGTTATCAAAATAAGAATAACCAGTATTTTTGTAATGATACTCATAAGTTAAACCTCAAAATAAAAAGTTGTTACAACTTTATTATAAAAACTTTTAATTTTCCACTGAAAATAATTGTAACAGGGCGAAATAAATAGTCAAGTTTTTTAGTTAAAATTTCTTAACAACAGTGTTTTCAGATAGTTATACTACAAGCGCTTTCATAAGGTATTACAGATAAAGCGGGACTCGTTATCGACCACACGAATTAAGGACAGTCGTTGACAGGACTTATGAAACCGCTTGTACAGATTTCAGAAAACTTAAAACCGCCAGACTCATAAAGACAACCGCACAAACCAGAGGGAAATAATCTCCCCATTGAGAATAAATCGTTCGGCTAGGCCCGCTGATAGCAGTGGCCGGACAAAGGGAAATGTTTTTAGCCCAGGCACCGGCAATTTCCTTAAATTGGCCTTGTTCATTTTGGCAAACGGTGAAAGCGCCGGATGGTTCAATAAAAGCCGAAATACCGGTGTTGGTGGCCCGGACGATACTAATTTTATTTTCCACACAACGAAAAACCGTGATGGCTAACATCTGGTCCAATTCGGCGCTGTTTTTAAACCAGCCGTCATTGGAAATATTAATAATAAACTGATTCCCTTTCTCGGCATTAGCCCGGACTAATTCCGGAAAAATACTCTCGTAGCAAATCAGGACGCCGAACCGGTAATTACCTAGATTCATTGAAACGATATCTTTCCCCGGAGACAAGTTGAAAAATTCTTCCAATTCTGTAAAATTCAGGGCAAACCGTTCCAGAGCCGGTGAAATACTTCTTAACGTCGCCGCCTCAGAGAAAGGAACCAGATGGATTTTGTCATAACGGTTCAGAATAGTCCCGTCCGGTTTAAGATAATAAGCACTATTAAAATGATGTTTTGTCTTATTACCCACCTCTCTGGTTAACACCCCGACCAGCATCGGGCGTTGAAAGTTTTTAGCGGTGTTTGTTAAACGTTCGGCCGCATTTACCAGACATAGATTTTCTTTAAGGTCCAATACATTAAATCCAACCGGATAAGGATACATCGTTTCCGGCCAGATAATCAGGTCAGGCCCCGATGAAATCTGGGCAGGCCCGGACTCCTCAATCAAACGTTCGGTTAAAGCACATTGTTTATGATAAATTTCATCCGCATCCCCGTATAGTTTTAAGCCCTGTTCAATATTTCCTTGAACAATACCAATTTTTGGCCCCGGTTTCAAGTCAAGTTTTTTTAAGCGGACCGCTCCATAAACCTGGGCAAAAATCAGGAGAATAATCGTTACCAATCCGGTAATAACAACATTCCTCTCTTTGAAAACCCTCTTTTTCAGGCCTGAGTGACCGGCCGGCCGGTGGCCTGATTTGATAATAATTAAAGCAACGAGAATATTTGTCATCAAAATAATAAAAGAAATCAGGTAAGTACCGGCCAAGTCAGCAATTTGAATAAAACTAAGCCAGCGATACTGGGTGTGGGCTAAAAAAAACCAAGGAAATCCGCTGAAGATAAATGAACGGAGATACTCCAAAGCCACCCAGAGGAACGGTAGACTCCATAAAAAAACAACCGGGTCATACCTATTCCGGATGAATTTGGCTAACCAGGCAAATAATCCGAAATAACCACCCATAATAAAAGACACGATAAACAAACCGGGCCAGGAAACATGCCTGAGCCAGAATAACCCCAAAACGAAAAAAAGAAAACCGCCGGCCCAGACTAATAATACCAACCTGTTTTTTCTCCGCTCGTAATAAATGTAAAGAAATAAGGGGACCAGGGAAACCCAGACCAGCCAGTTTAAATTAGCGGGATGATAAGACAACCATAATAAAACGGAAGCAAGAAATGGTAAAATAGGCAAGAAAGTATGAAGCCTGATATTATTCATGTCTCTTTTAGTTTATTCTAAAAGCATCACTTCCGCCTGGTCATCTTGTTTCAAAGGTGTTATGTTGGGCGGTATAATCAGCAAGGCATTGGCATGCGTTACGGAAACCAGGTCAGCCGAGCCATGCCAGTGAACCGGCGTAATAGAGAAAGTCTGTTGTTCAAAAACCGCCGGAACATATTGTTGCCGGTTGGTTATTTTCTGAAACGGCTCGGTTATCTTAGCGAAAATTTTCGGTTTAACCAGAGATGGGTTACCGCTTATCATACTGACCGCTGGCCTGATAAATACTTCGGTAATAACAAAAGACGAAACCGGGTTACCCGGCAGGGCAAAAACCAGATGGTCTTCTTTTTTACCAAAAACAAAAGGTTTTCCCGGTTTAATCGCGACCTGGTCAAAAAAAAGTTTCACGCCTAATTTTTTTAAAACCTGCTCCACCAGGTCAAATTCCCCGACGGAAACACCGCCGGTCAGCACCAGGATATCAAATTGGAGACCCCGCGATATTTTTTCGGTTAAATCGGAAAGGTTATCACGGGCAATGCCTAACAATTCATAATTAAGCCCCATCTTGGCAATCTGGCCAGCCGTGGTATAACTATTACTGTTTCTAATCTGGGCCGGCTGGGGTTTAACGTTTATTTCAACCAGTTCATCGCCGGTGGAAATAATCGCTACCGTTGGTTTCTGATATATTTTTAGCCGCTGTTTCCCAACCGAAGCCAGAACGCCTATTTCCTGAGAGCGCAGGAATGTATCCTTAGAAAGAACTTTCGCTCCCTCTTTCAACTCTTCGGCCTGGTAGGCAATATTAGCGCCTTTTTTTATTGTGGCCAGAACACGAACCGTATTATTTTTTACCGCTTCAGTATCTTCAATTCGGACCACCGTATCGGCCCCTTGAGGGATGGGAGCGCCGGTCATAATTTTTATCGTTTTGCCGGGCTTGACGGCCTTAACCGGCACCTGGCCGGCCGAAACGACTTCAATAATTTCCAGTTCCACCGGCGCATTTTTAATATCAGCCGCCCGTAAGGCATATCCATCCATGGCCGATTTATCAAAAGGCGGAAGGTCTAGATCAGAAAAAACATCTTCAGCCAGAGTTGAATCTAGAGATTCTAACAGAGAAACTTCCGTTATCTTTTTAACAGGCAGTTGCCGGACGATAATGTTCCACGCTTCATTGACTGATATCATAGTTTAAATACCGTATTTTTTTATTTTATAACGGAGCGAACGAAAACTGATCTGGAGCAACTGGGCGGCGCGGGTTAATTGACCACCCGTCATTTCAAGAGATTTAAGAATATATTTTATCTCCATTTCCTTTACTTTTTCATCCAGATTTGTTCCGCTGTCAAAAGGTAATTCTGATTTCCCTAAAGCAACGTTATCAGACAGAGTATCAGTCCAGGGCCTGAAATCACTCCTGAAATCGGACGGCTGGATCTCCTTATTTTCGGTCAGAGCCACGGCCCGCTGAATAGTATTTTCTAATTCACGAACATTACCAGGCCAATTATAGTTTAAAAGCATCTGCAGGGAAACCGGAGAAAACATATCCACATTTTTTTTCATAATCCGACTATATTTATTCAGAAAATAACCGGCCAGCAACGGGATATCATCCTTGCGTTCCCGCAACGGAGGGATATTGATGGAAATGACATTTAAACGATAATAAAGGTCTTCGCGGAAAGTTCCGGCCTGGACCCTTTTTTTTAAATCCGTATTGGTAGCGGTAACAAACCGCACGTCCACTTTTTTAGTCTCGGTACTGCCCACCGGTTTAAACTCTTTTTCTTCCAGAACACGCAATAATTTAACCTGGATCTGGGGCGATAATTCGCTGACTTCATCAAGAAAAAAAGTTCCCTTGTCGGCGACTTCCAGTAATCCTTTTTTATCATTTATGGCTGAAGTAAAAGAACCTTTGACGTGTCCGAACAATTCACTTTCCAGCAAATTTTCCGAGAAAGCGCCGCAATTAACAGTAATAAAAGGTTCACCGGCCCGGCCTGAATGATAATGAATCGCGCGGGCCACCAATTCTTTACCGGCGCCGCTTTCTCCGTAGATAAGAATGGTGCTGTCAGTGGCCGAGACCCGCCTGATAATATCATGAACATCTTTAATCTGGGAACTATTCCCGATAATCACCCGTAACGGCGCATCCGCCTGTGACCGGTTGTCACCGAACGCTTTAAGGATTTGTTTAAAACGTGAAGCCCGTCTTAACGTAGATTTAAGATCCTGGTCATTATCAAAAGGTTTCTTAATATAATCATAAGCCCCGTGGCGCATGGCTTCAACGGCAATTCGGTCGCTGGAAAATGCCGTAATAATAATAACGATTACGGACGGATCAATCTCTTTAAATTTTTGCATCAAAGTAATGCCGTCAATCAGGGGCATTTTAATATCCTGGATAACAATATCAAAACGCTCTTTTTTGAAAAGGTTAATAGATTCCAGCCCGTCGGTCATAACGGTTATCTCATACCCCTCTCTTGAAAGAATCACCTTCAGCAGTTCGCACATTGTTTCTTCATCATCAACGACTAAGATTTTACCTTTTTCTTCCGGCATAATAATTTGACCTAATTATTTTTTGGGCTATTAAGATGCTTCCGAAGTTCCATGATCGAACGCTGAACGGCATCCGACCCGGGACCGGACGGCATCAGCCGAAGATATTCTTCAAATTCCTCTATGGCTTTCTGGTACTCTTCTTTATAAGTATAACAACGACCCAATTGGTAATGAGTTTGAACCGTCGTATTAAAGTTATGAGGTTCGACCTCCTGTGCTTTTTTCAAAAAAGCAATGGCTTCATCAAACTGCTTGGCCAGGATCTGAAGAATAGCCAGCCCGATATAGGGGTCGGCATAATCAGATTTATATCTAACGGCGGCCTTAAAAGAATTAATAGATTTATAGTAATACTGTTTGGCCATGTCTTTTTCTTTTTTGAAGTGTACTTCATAAAGACCATAGCAGGTATAACCCAACTGATTATAAGCCTCCGCAAAATCAGGCTGTAATTGGATGGCCTTCAACAACTGCCCCTCGGCTCTTTCGTATTCTCCCTTCTGATAATAATGAATACCCATCTCAAAATAATCCTGCGGTGACCGGTAATTACCTGCCCCATTATTTTCGGGGATACAGCCGATCAGATGAAAAATGAAAAACAAACCGATTGAAAGGATGAGCGTTTTACACTTTGAATTTTTCATTTTCTTATCACGAAACTCCGAAATCAAAAAAATCCCGAAACAGAATCTTCTTACTTTTAAACTTTCGTATTTTTATATATTTCCCGAAATTTCGTTATTTCGGGATTTCGTGTTAGGTTTGCTGTAATGACATTTTAATTAAATCTTCCAACGGGCTATCAGGCCTAATTTTCTGCAGAGCACTCCGGACGGCCTTTTCGGCGGTGGCGCGCGGATAGCCCAGAGAAACCAGAGCCAGGACAGCATCGGTGATTAAATCAACACCCCGCTTTTGGGCCAGCCCATCTTTCCCCTCGCCGATTACCCATGTTTTAAATGTTTCTTTTAATTCCAGCACAATCCGCTGGGCGGTTTTTTCACCCACCCCCTTAATCCGGCTGATAAATTCAATGTTTTCCGAAATAACCGCCTGCCGGAATTCGGCAATGGATGTTCCGGAAATAATTTTCAAGGCCGTGGTTGGCCCAATCCGATTTACCGTGGAAAGCAATGTAAAAAACTGGCGTTCCAGCGTTGAGATGAAGCCGTAAAGACGGACATTAATTCCCTGAAGACTATTCTGGAAATCAAGTGAAACATATATTTTCACCTCTCCCGCCACCGGTAACTTTTCATAAGTAGAAACCGGAATCAATAATTTAAAAGCAAGCCCGCCGACCTGTAATACCAGATGAGTCGGGGTTTTTTCTTTAATTTGACCGATTAAATATTCAAACATAGGGTCCAGTAGTCCAACAGTTAAACAGTCCAATAGTCCAATAGCCTAACAGTTCAATTAATCTGGCATTAAGAAGCGGCTGAAGACAAACAAACCCGGTTCCGCCCCTGCCGTTTTGCCTGATACATC
>CAKKQI010000427.1 GCA_919901895.1 Candidatus Brocadiaceae bacterium
AAATATCAAAAACGTTATAGATGGGCGCGCTACCCGCGATATAAAGAAGGACAATATGTTTCGGAAGCATGGCAATGCAATAATCCTTTTGGATTCGACATCAAAACATCAATTCAGGGCTTGCGAGACCAATTTCCGGATTTACAAACCCTTGTTACCGGCTCAGCCGCCGCGAGTTTAATTGCACCGTTTACTGATATAGACCAAATAGACGTTTTTGTTCTGGATAACTTTGAAAAACAGAAGCTACTTGATTTCACAGCTAATACCAAAGAGGGTAAGGGGCCGAAATTCCTTTTTATTTATCCTTATGACCCCGGTGTCGCAATGTATTCTCGTATAATTGACCGGGTGTTTGTTGCTTCTGATGCTCAAATCTATTTGGATTGCTCTGCCCGCGGCGGACGCGATGCCAAACAGGCAGAATATCTTTTAACCAATATTATAGAAAAACAATGGAACAAGAAATAATCACCCAGCCGCAATTAGGACATCTGCTGGAACTGATGACCGAACTGGGCAGTATTGCGGATAACCTGGTCTTGGTCGGCGGACAGGCCGCAAGGTTATTGAATCTTACCAAGCGAGGCACAAAGGATTTTGATTTCGTTCTTAATGTCGTGGCGCTCAGGGAAATAACCCAGCCCATATCCGACACTCTTACTAAACTTGGTTATCAGGTCGTTCAGGAATCCAGGATGTTCCAGTTCTACAAGCAGATTTCGGTTACGCCTGACCAGCAAATCCGCCTTGAATTCCTGGCATCAGAGAAGGAAAAACGTCCCAAGAAAGATGATTTCAGGGTTGATGTCCAAGAAGACCTGCACGCCCGGGCTTGTGCCGGAGCGGAAATCGCCTTGAACGAATCGGATTTTATACTGCTTTCCGGGGTTTTACCTAACGGGAAAACCGCTACAGCAAAGATTCGCCTGATTCGTCCTTATGCCTTATTGATGCTGAAACTCTTTGCAATGGACGACCGATACAGAAATATCAGGGGGCCAAAAGAGGCCAGACACGACAGGGAAGAAGCTCGAATCCATACAGATGATATTATCCGTATTGTCCGGCATCAGATACAGAACCCTGATTTTAAGGGTTTGTTCTGGTCCCAATTCAGCAGGGAACAGGAATTAGAAAAACGCTCTCGCAATATTATCAGCGAATACTTTGCCGACTTAAATGCGCCTGGTATTCAACTCTACCGGGAGTTCCTGCAGGCGCAGGGCACAGGCAATATTGATGAAGCAGAGGTTGAACGTGCATTGCGGGAAATGAGATTATTATTGTAAATCTACCGGCTATTCTGGCCCTTTGCGAAGCAATGGTCGGGAGCATGGCGCCACAGACGCCAGCGCACCGGGAGGCACGAGGCGAAAGAAACTTATAGAATATGCCGTCTTGCAGAAAGGTTCTAATATGAAATGGATTTTAGACTGGGTTCCTTTTATTCCCATTAATTTTATTTTGAAAATATTAGGCTACGAGATAACCGGAA
>CAKKQI010000428.1 GCA_919901895.1 Candidatus Brocadiaceae bacterium
ATTCATTGAAAAAATCAGGAAAGGGCAGGTGCAGTTTAACGGTTAATTTTTTCATCAGCCGGTAGGATAAATAAACCGCGAATAAAATTACCCAGAATCCGATAATCAGTATTCTGAACCAGATTAACTTCTGTTCATGATAACTGGCGATGATGCCTCCCAGACTGAGAATGCCCAGAGAGACCATTCCCGTAAACCGGTCAAAAACGATGGAAATAATGGCTTTAGTTTTCAGGTCGGGCTGGTTATTTTTCTTAAGAGAGGCGGTTAAAAAAACGGCCTTGATTAAATCACCGCCTAAGGTGCCCAGCATAAAAAGATTAAAAAAATGACCGAGGTAAGTCAGGCGAAAAACCTGCCCGTAACTTAACCGGATTTCCTGGGCCGCTAATAAACCGCGCCAGCGCCAAGCCACGACAAGGATAACAAAGCCCAGCAGGGTAAAAAAGGGAATAAACCACGGCAGGTTGATTCTTTTGATAATGGTAAAAAAACCGGTCTTTCCATAAAAATCTATCCGGCTTAAGGCAAACCATAATAACCCGGCGCTGAGGGTTATTCGGAGTGAAGAGACAATTATTTTTTTCCAGATTTTCATATAGCCGGATTTGATTATAAAATAATCCGGTGGGTTAATCAAGAGAAAAAAGTGTCAGGCGAATGTATGGCGTTTTTATTCAATCCTTTACTTTTCGGCTGATTTCTGATAAAAGCAGACTGTGGCCGTTTCAAAAAACATTGATTCCCTTGGCTAAAGCCTAACACCCAACAACAGAGGTTGGGCGCCACGCTTTAGCGTGGGAAAAGGGAACAAAGATATTTGAAACGGCGCTATAATTTATGCAGCGAATAAAAATACTACAGGTGATTACCCGGCTGGTGGAAGGCGGAGCGGCTGATCATGTGCTCAGTTTATGCGCCAACTTTTCCCTGCTCCGGAGTATAAATTCGGCCCGGGACCGGTTTGATCTAACCCTGGCCGGTAATCAGGCCGCCGGCGGTTACCAGGGAAAAATACGGGACGCTCGAATAAAATTTTTCCCGGTCACGAGTTTCCGGCGCGAAATCAGCCCGTTTAACGACCTGAAAGCATTCTGGTCTTTATATCAGTGTATCAAAAAAGAAAAATTTGATATTGTTCATACGCATACCTCCAAAGCCGGTATCCTGGGCCGGTTGGCCGCCCGCCTATCCGGCGTCCCGGTTATTATTCATACCCCTCACGGCAGTATTTATCATCCGACGTATTATTCCAGAATACCTCTTTTCTTTTTCAGTCTGCTTGAAAAAGCGGCGAGCCGCTTTACCGACCGCATCATCGTTTTGTCCGAACGGGAAAAGGAAGAATACCTTAATTATCGGATTGCCCCCCCTGATAAATTTCTGGTTATCAGGGGAGGGATTGACGTAGAAAAATTTATACCTGTCCCGTCACCGGCGGGAAAAGTATCGATTAATATTACCGCTAAAAAGAAAGAGTTGGGTATTCCGGCTGACGGGTTAGTGGTGGGTAATATTGCCCGGCTGAGCCCGGAAAAAGGACACCTGTTTTGTTTTGAGGCTTTTAAGCGGGTGGTTGAAACTATCCCGAACGTTTATCTTTTAATCGTGGGTAGCGGCCCGATGGAAGGTTTGATTAAGCGCCGGATTAATGAACTTAATCTGACCGAAAAAGTAATTATGACCGGTTACCGGTCTGATATTCCGGAGATATTGCCGGTGCTGGATGTTTCGGTGCATTCCTCTTGCTGGGAGGGGTTGCCGCATGCGATGGTGGAGGCGATGCTGGCCGGGCGGCCGGTGGTGGCGACCGATGCCGGCGGAATGAGGGAAGCCCATATCCCGGGTGAGACCGGATTGATTGTTCCGGTTAATAATCCGTCGGCGCTGGCTGAAGCGATGATCCGGTTATTAAAAGACAAGGCGTTAGCTCAACGGATGGGTCAATCCGCCCGGGAGCGCGCCAAACAGATGTTTAATTTAGAAAAGATGATTCAAAAACATCGGGAATTATATGAGGAATTAATGAAACTGTAGGCACGGTTTTAACCGTGCATCTTGTCGGAGCACGAATAAATTCGTGCCTACAAATATACAAGATGGCTCCCCCAAAGCATTCGGGGCGCCAACCGGATTATTTAAAATGCTGGAATCAGTTTCCTGTAATCTCTGCCGTTCTAAAAAAGCATTTTTTTTATCAAAAGTGCTTATTTCGCCCATCCGGGAAGTTTCCACTTTGGTTAAATGCCGAAACTGCGGGCTGGTCTATGTTAACCCGCGCCACCCGGTCAAAGTAGAAAAAGAATTTTATGCCTCGGCGTATCATGAAGCGCAGAAACCGGAGGTCTGGAAAGAAGACCGCCTGCCTTTTTTTAAAAAGAGCATCAAAAAAATAAATTCATATGCGAGGTCAGGAGACCGCGCATTATCCGCACCGGGTCGGGAAAAACTGTTAGATATCGGTTGCGGGATGGGATTTTTCCTTGACCTGGCCCGGAAAAGCGGCTGGGAGGTAAAAGGCGTTGATATTTCCGATTCAGCGGTGGCCTATGGACGTGAAAAATTAGGGCTGGATATTTTTAAAGGCGAACTTAAGGAAGGAAAATTCGCCGACCGTTCTTTTGAGGTGATTACTTCCTGGAATGTCCTGGACCAGTATTACGACCCGCTGGGTCTGGCTCAGGAAACCGCCCGGCTTCTTAAACCGGACGGGATGGCGTTTTTCCGTATTTCCAATGTTCACTTTCATTTTCCGCTGCATCTTATTTTTAAAATTGTGCGTAAATTTTTTAGCGGTGGCCAAAAATTAACCGAACCAACGGTTTTTCATATCTATATGTTTTCTCCGCGAACCGTTAAAAAACTTTTAAAGCAGGTCGGTTTTAAAAAAGTAATCGTGCGAAATTCACCATTTACGCCGGTGGTGGATGATGTCAAACGATTGGTGGGTAAACCCTTGAATCGTTATGTCGGGTTATTTCTTTTCGTTTTTATTCAAATAGTTTTTTATCTGTCTTTGAAACGATTAATATTAGGTCCGTCACTTTTTGTGGTGGCCAGAAAGCATGAATAAATTCGTGCTTACAAGTCGGAGTATCCCGAAAGCATTTAGGGTGCCGACAGAAAAACCGCACGAATAGAATTCGTGCCTACAAAAACGGGTGAAATTATTGTCGGCACGGTCGCTAATACAGCGACCGTCCGCTGCATTAGCGGACGGTTTAGAACCGGGCCCAATTATAAAGCACAGTTTTAACAGTGGATCTTATCTAAAATGAACGAATTAGAAAGTTTAACCTGGCAAAAAAGCGATGATCTGGAATTTGCCGCGTGCAATTTCTGCGGTTCGGAGCGCGCTCAATTCGTGCTGACCGAAAACGGGCTTAATATCGTCCGGTGCCGTGATTGCGGACTGGTTTATGTCAACCCGCGGCCGACGCCGGAGCAGTTGGTCCGCTTTTATGAACAATATTTCCCGCCGGCCAGCGAAAATCTCTGGCAAAAACAGATGAAATATATTTTCCAGAAAGAAGGGCGCCGGATTATTGAAGCAATGGCCGATAAAACAAAGGCGGTTGATGTTCTGGATATCGGTTGCGGGATGGGATTTTTCTTGTCTCTTCTTAAAAAAGAGAATTATCGGTGCTATGGAATAGAGATTTCTCCGACCGCGGCTGATTTTGCCCGGCGACATCTTAATTTAAATATTACGCAAAACACATTGCTGGAATCAGGTTTTCCGGATAATTCTTTTGACGTAATTACGCTCTGGTATGTCCTGGAGCACGTGCCGAACCCCAAAGAAATCCTGCAGAAAGTCCGTCATCTTTTGAAAAAAGACGGATTAGTGATTATCCGGACGCCTCAATTAAACGTGCGGATGGATCAATGGTTATTCCGGTTAATCCGTCTTAGGCGGATCCTGCCGTCCCGACTAACGGGCTGGATAGAAAAATCATTTCTGATTAACCCGCCGCGGCACCTGTATGATTATAAAGCCGACCACTTGCGTCGGTTAATGGCCCAATTAGGGTTTAAGAAAATTAAAATAATCAATTCTTATCCCCGTTCGGCCGGGTCCTGGCCGGAACTGTTACGGAGATATCTGTGGTATCTCTTAGTTCAGGTTCTGTTTTGCTTGAGCCGGGGTGAGATCATTCTTAATTCTTCCATCACCATTTACGCGCGCAAATAACTCATTGATATTATTAGATTCTTCACTTCGTCCCGCTGAAGCGGGACTCCGTTCAGAATGACAAAAGAAGGTTTTTGGGGGTCATTTGACCCAGTCTTCAAGTTCAGGGTGACAAATAACTGGTTATGAAATACGTTCTTAGAGCCTATCCTAATAACCAAGTTTTCGCACTAAAAGTAACGCGGGATCCAGCTTTTAAGATGTTGGGGACAATCCATTCCGCCCCGTCCCGCCTTGGCGGGAGCGGGACGCTACCCGAAAAATTAATATTAGGATAGGCTCTTAATATATTTTACCAGCGCCAGCACGGTCCCGGCCAGGTCGGAGATATTGGTTTTAATGGTTGACATTTTTTTATTTTCCGACGTCGCACCACCCACTATTTTTATTAACCGGGCTAATTTCTGCCGGTCAGCCGGAGCGGGAAAAAATTTATTCAGTTTTGGACGGTTCAGCCCGGTCAGTGCGCCGATTTTTTTACGATGTTTTAAGTCGGTTCTTCGGGCTGATTTTTTTGAGGCCTTCTCGTATTTAGTGATCATTTCCATTCCCCTCAATTAAAATATCAATATTGTGTAAGACCTGATTTAATTCCTCTATTTTACCCTGATAATGCATCAATGGTTCAAGTTGTGATTTGATTTTATTTAACGGAATTATTTCTTCAGGCAAAATTCGTAACCGGGCCATTAACTCTTCCCTAGTACTTGTCCGCCGAAGAGGTGGAGCGGTAACCTCGGCCGACGATTCCAGATGGGCGGTCAGCGATTGGTTGGCTTCCAGCATACTTGAATAATGGGTTTTGACTTTTCCAGCCAGTTTATTCTCAACTTTTCCCAGAAGACCCAGCATTGAAATCCGTCGGTTATTGATTTCCTTAACGGCCACTCCGGTGAATTCATTTAAAATCCGGTATTTTTCATCCGGTGATTTAGTATTGGATAAATCTTTTAAAACGCCGGAAGTTTTAATGAAATCATTCAGGTAATCGGGCGTCCATTCCTGTTCTATAAATTGCTCAACTTGTTGTTTTTTTTCATTAAAATATTCTTCGATCATAGCCAGATGCGTATCTCGGGATGAGATTATCAGTGCGGTTAAATCTTCGCTGAGCAGCACCGACTCGGGCGGCGTCGACGCGCAACTGGAGATAAATAGTAATGTCGAAATAAATAAAAAATACAGTTGAGGTGTTTTCATAATTGTATCCCGGATAACCCAATCTTTAATAAGGCGTGGGTTAATAACCTGAGCCCCTGGCCGGTTAAACAGACCGGCCGGATTAGATAATAACGGTATCTTAGTAGGGAATATTTTCTTTCTTCCGAATATCGTTCTTGCATAAATAATTCGGAAGGGAATAGGCAAGAAAGGAGGTAGCGGGCTTTGCCCCACCACCCCCGCAGCGCCAAAATTTTTAGGAAATAGCCCAATTGCGGGATTAACGGATTGGGTTTTAAGGTAAATATCAATAATAACTGGCTAAGAAGCCGGTGTGGTCTGATTTGCTTTAATACACCGCGCGGAATTATTACGTTTTTAGTTTCCTGGAGTTGCTCTAAAACAATTCGTAATGGTGTTTCTAATTGATATTGTTTGGTTTTTTTCACTAATAAGGTCCAGTTAAACCCATGGGGGTAGTTTATCCCGCCACGGCGAGGCGGGGCCGGGTTGATGAGATTAGTTAAATCCTGTAACCGCATTCCGTCAAGCATTCCATGGTGGAAGATCGCATGGGCTGCGATGTAGATAAAATGCTCTTCTGGGGCCAGGGTTTTCGCCCGGATTCCGATTCCCCGATGTTGTTCTGGGGCAGGGAAGTTGAACAAGACGGCTTCATTCCAGAGATTATAAAACTCATCTTTTTTAAGGTACCAGATATCCCAGTGCAGGTCCAGAAGGGTCCCGATGCTTTCCCGATTGGGTCCCGCCAAAGGCGTCGCCCGAAGGCGAACCTCGCCCTTATGGCGGGAGGCTCGCCCTATCGGGCGGCGGGACTCCGCTGTCGCTACGTCGGATACGGGACGCTCCGTATCGCAGCATCGGAGCGTCTGGCCGGCGCCTGGTTTAATAAAATGTCCCACCGAAGCGCCATCCGGTTGATAACCATTTTCAATGAGGGTGCTTTTTGCCGCCGGGATATCATCAGGTTTTAATAACAAGTCAAGATCACCCATTACTCTAAGGGCCGGATGCGGATAAACGGTCTGAATCAAACCGGCGCCTCTGATCAGAAGCGGTTCGATCCGGAGGTTTTTAAGGTGCGCCAGCAGTTTTACCAGTTCCTTGAGGCGTCTGATGTTAAGTTCGGCGCACGAAAGGATATTTGCGGCTTCCTGATTATTCATTACCGATAACCACCAATCCTTTACTGGCCAACTCGTCAATGAAACTGACCGTATCATTCTGAATCGTGGCCGGCAAGGCATCAAACTCTTCTGAAACGATCGAAATTATTTGATGAGTCTCTCTTTTATTATCCAGCAATTCCCAGATTCTGGTCGCCACAGGGTTCAAAGGATAAATCAGGTTATCAGCCGGCGAGACCAATAATGCTTCTCCTTCAATAATCCGATAGGCAATTGATTCATTTTTCCGGACAACCTTATTTAAGGTGTTCATCAAGATACCTCCACAGTTTTGTTTCCGGCCTGAAATTAAGATTATAACATTGGATTCGTTTGGTCAATAATAACAGATTTTCAAATACCCGGTCAATCCACTGCTTATCATTGCTGGCCATAAAAATGTTAGGCAGGAAATGTCTGATTGCTTCGCCGTGTTTTAACGGTTTGAATGAGAACCGATGATTTTTGTTGATAAATAATATCGTTTTAAGCGGGGCGCCTGAATTATTTTTGCTTGGTCCGGCGTCTCCGTAAAATGGTGTGGCATAGCCGTAATAATTTCCATGCTTTTTGATCACCGCGGTGGTTTCGTCAGTCAGGACCGGGCGGGTTCCGGCCAACCGGGTAATGGTTGTCTTGCCGCTTCCCGATGAGCCGCAAAATACATAGACCTTTTCCTGATGTACCACCGCGCTGGCGTGGAGAAAAAATCCGCCTTTTTTGAGCAGTAAAACTGCATATAGCAAACGAATTAAATCGGCCATCCCGGCTCCAGACCGGTATCGGACCAGGCCTTTCTTTTTTGATAAATCAAGCGTGATAATAAATTGTGCGGTGTTGATTAGAAGCGACCGGCCGCTCCATTTTATTTTCATCGGGTCAGGTTGAGATATCAGGGCATTAAATAGTGAGTCCCCCGCTCGGCGGGGCGAAATTCCGCCGCCCGATAGGGCGAGCCTCCCGCCATAAGGGCGAGGTTCGCCTTCGGGCG
>CAKKQI010000429.1 GCA_919901895.1 Candidatus Brocadiaceae bacterium
TCGCCCCCCGATGTCCATCGGGGGACTCCTCGTAATGACATTATGACACAGTCTGATTGCGAGCCCCCCGATATCCATCGGGGGGGGGCAATCTATGACATAAAATTTATTGAAGTTACTATGACCCATTATATCCCTCAAACGGACCTAATTTTTTTATATCCGCGGTAATTTTATTAACTACTTCCACGAATTTTCCGCCTTCGGCCGCCGAGACCCATGAAAATTGCACCCGGCCCGGCTCAATCCCCACGAATTCCAGCAGTTCCTTAAAAATTATCCAGCGCCGCCGGGCAAATAGATTGCCGGTGCGGTAATGACAATCACCCGGGTGGCAACCGGAGACCAGAACGCCGTCCGCGCCCATTTCAAAAGATTTAAGCAGGACTAACGGGTCAAGCCGTCCGGTGCAGGGGACTTTGATAATCCGGATGTTCGGGGCGTACTGCATCCGGCTGGTGCCGGCTAAATCCGCGCCGGCATAACTGCACCAGTTGCACAGGAACGCAGTAATTTTAGGCTCAAAGGCGTCTTGCGTTTTACGTCCTGCGTCCTGCGTCACGCGTTTTGCGTCTTGCGCGTTGGGTTGTGTGTTTTGTGTCATATATTCCTAATATTATTGGTTTGGCATCACAGGTCTTGCGTCTGGCACATTACACATGACCCACGACGCATACTGCAACTATCCTTTTTCAACAGCGTCAATAAACTTATTGAGTTTTCTACCTAACTTGTCATAGTTTTCCATAAAATAATCAAATTGTTTTTTATCTTTCAACGAATCAGTTTTGTAAATCAGTTCTAAATGCTCTATAGTTTCACTGCAGGAAGAATGAGCATATACTAAAAATTTAATATAGTCCTGTCTGTAACGTTTACGGCCGAATCCTTCTGCAATGTTTGATGATATCGCTTTTGAAGATTTTCTGATTTGACTTCCTTCTTCATACATTTCAAATGATGGTAATTTCAATGACATTTTATGTATTTCGATGGCTAAAGGGTGAGCCAACTGATATATTTCTAAATCTTTATAACTCTGCATATGTTTTCCTTTCTTTGTATTCTGCGTCTGGGCGCATAACCCACGACGCACGACCCACGACGCATTATCCCAGCGCTACTATTTCCTGATAAAGTTGTTCTTCGGTCGTACCGGCTAAATCCGGTGCGTGCGACGGGCAGACGGTGACGCAGACTCCGCACCCGGCGCAGAGCCCTGGATTTACTTCCGCAATTCGCCTGATTAATTTACCCTGTTTATCCTTCAGGTCTTTGAGTTCAATGGCCTGATAGGGACAGGCCTGGACGCACATATTGCATCCGTTACAGACCAGCGTATTAATTTTAGCTACCAACGGTTCTTTGGCCAGTTCATCTTGTGAGAACAAGCCCAGGACTTTACTGGCCGCACCGCCGGCCTGGGCTACGGATTCCGGAATATCTTTGGGGAACTGGCAGGCGCCGGCTAAAAAGATACCGGCATTGCTGGTTTCTACCGGTTTTAATTTTGGGTGCGATTCGGAGAGCCAGCCGTAGCGATCATAAGAAACGCTTAATTTCTGGTAAAGGTTGGTGATATCTTTATTGGGAACCATCGCTGAAGCCAGTACGACTAAATCGACGGCCAGCTCTATTTTTTTGCCGCTGAGGGTATCCATTCCGCGGACGATTAGTTTATCTTGTTTTCTAAAAACCCGGGCCACGCGTCCGCGCAGATAAATTGTTCCTTCCTGTTCAATACCTTTTAAAACAAATTCTTCATAACCTTTTCCGCCAGCCCTGATGTCTATATAAAATACGTAGGCCTGACCGTGATGCACTTTATGTTTATAAAGCATGGCCTGCTTGGCCGTGTACATACAGCAGATTTTGGAACAATAAGAAATACCTTTAGACGGGTCGCGTGAACCGGCGCACTGGATGAAAGCAACCGATTCAACCGTTTTTCCGTCCGAAGGTCTTTTTACCTCGCCGGCGGTTGGGCCGGAGGCGCTGAGGAGCCGTTCAAACTGAAGTCCGTCAAGAACATCTTTATACCCTCCGTATTCGCCGTAAAGCCCGCAGGAGATTAAATCGTAACCGGTCGCGACGACAATGGCGCCGACTTTTTCGGTGATGATTTCGTCTTTCATAGAATAATCGATCGCGCCGGTCGGGCAGACCTTTTCGCAAACGCCGCAACGGTCTTTAAGTAATTTCAGGCAGGTGGTTTTATCAATTACCGGAATATTAGGAACCGCCTGTGGGAAAGGCACATAGATCGCGGTCCGCATTCCTAATCCGGTCTCAAACTTACTGGGTATTTTTTTCTGGGGGCATTTCAGCCAGCACATCCCGCAGCCGGTGCAGAGGTCCTCGCGCACATAACGGCTATTTTTACGGATGGTTACCTCAAAATTGCCGATGTATCCCTTGACGTCAATCACTTCGCTCCAGGTATAGAGTTTAATATTTTTATGCCGGGCGGTATCAACCATTTTGGGCGTAAGAATACACTGGGAACAATCTAAGGTCGGGAAGGTTTCGGAAAGTTGGGCCATATGTCCGCCGATGGACGGTTCTTTTTCCACCAGAATAACTTTTTGGCCGCCTTCGGCGATATCCAGGGCGGCCTGAATACCGGCGATGCCGCCTCCGATGACCAGGGCTTTTTTGGTAATCGGCACTTTAATATGATAAAGGTCGGTGTCTTTTCTGGTTTTTTCCACCATCGTATGCATGAGGTCAACGGCTTTGGGGGTGGCCACGGTTTTGTCTTCATGGACCCAGGAACACTGCTCCCGGATATTGGCAATTTCGCAAAGGTAGGGATTGAGTCCGGCTTCGGAGCAGGCGCGGCGGAAGGTCGGTTCATGCATCTTGGGCGAACAGGCGGCGACAATAACACCATCTAAATTCTTTTCTTTAATGGCCTGTTTGATGAGCGCCTGTCCGGGGGAAGAACACATATATTTGTAGTCAATGGAATGGACTACGCCCCGGAATCCGGACGCTTCCTGCGCAGCTTTGACCACGTCCACAGTCCGGGAAATGTTCTCGCCGCAGTGACAGATAAAAACACCGATACGCGCCATATATTTATGAAGTATAAATTACGAATGAATAGTTTTTGTCGCCGTATTATTTTCTTTTAATTTACTGATTAGAGGACTTGTTTCTACAAAATGCAAATTTAGTCCTAACTCCTCCGGCTCAATCCCCATGGCCAATCCGATTAACTGGGGCAGATAGATAATCGGCATCTGATAACTGACGTTGTATTTCTTCTCGATTGCCTTTTGTCTCATATCCAGGTTAATCTGGCACA
>CAKKQI010000430.1:0-3345 GCA_919901895.1 Candidatus Brocadiaceae bacterium
CGTTCGGATCGTTTATAGCACCTGACTAATTTCCAGAATCTTCTGCTATGATTGGGCTGTAAAATATGCGCCATCTCGTGGACAATCACATAATCCCTGACCCAGTCAGGAAATTCAGCCAGCCGATGTGAAATCAGGATGGTTTTAGTGCGACTATTACAAACACCCCACCGGCTCGTCTGGTTGGTAGAATATTCAATTGCTTGCACATCTATTCCATTATCAAAATATTGCTCATTCAATCGCCGGAAAATATCCATCAGGTTATCATTCAGATTTAATTCCTTACGGAGTTTACGCCGTTCAAACCGTTTCTGGAATTTAGCAATTATTTTAGTCAACTCCGTTTCGGGTGTATGTTGCGGCGCATTGACGAACATCGTTTCACCGACCATCCGTCCGCTGATGGTTCGCCTGCGTTTAGCGCTGCGGATAACTTTTATTTCCATAATCGTTTAGTTTAATAGTTCAATGGTTTCCTTTTCATTTAGAATATTTTAGTTCAAGGATTAACTCTTGAACTTGGTAACATTAGAAAGTCACGACCCGATCACTTTCCTTAATAATTTCATCCATAGTCGCGTCTAAAACGCCGAGATAATTCTTTAATCCTGGGTATTCCTGATTCTCCAAATCATACCTCAAACAGAGGTGATTTTACTCTTTCGGATGAAACCCAATCCGTGGTTTTGGGTGTGTTTCAGGTGGTTCCATTAGTTGTCTAATAGCATCAAAAACTACTTTAAACTGGGCATCGTATTTATTTTCCAGCGCCTCTAATTTACGTGCTAATTCTTTATGAGAGGACAGTATCCGTCGCAAACGAACGAAGGCACGTATAATTTCTATATTGACGCGTACGGCCCCGCTTGCTTCTTAAAACACTTGAGAGCATTGCTACACCTTGTTCGGTAAAGACATAGGGTGGATATCGTCTCCCGCCTCTACCTTTTTTTGATATTCCAATTTGGAATATCAAAGATTTGAATTCTTCAGGACTTAACCTGAACATAAAATCTGCTGGAAACCGTTCCAAATTGCGTTTAACAGACTTATTAAGATTGAAAGTTGTTACACCGTAAAGGATTGCCAAGTCTTTATCCAGTATGACCTTGTGTCCTCTAACAAATAAAATAATTCTTTCAATCCGTTCAACTGGAATAATAGATTTATTATTTTTCATATTCCTTATTTCCTAAAGCACACCTAAAATACCGCGTGTATTATTTAACCGAACCGACCGGTTTTAATGGCTTCGGCGATATGGCATTGAATCTGCACTTTTCAACACAGATTCCGCAGGTTTCACATTGGTCCTGTATAATTTTATGAGGTTGTTTTTTATTGCCTTCAATTGCTTGAGCCGGGCAATTTTTCAGGCATAATCCGCAGCCGGTACATTTTTCTACATCTATTTCATACCTAAATAATCCTTTGCATACTCCGGACGGACAGAATTTATCACGTAGGTGAGATTCGTATTCGTCGCGGAAATACTGAATGGTGGAAAGAACCGGGTTAGGCGCGGTCTGACCGAGTCCGCAGAGGGAGGTATCCCGCACTGATTCGGCTAATTTCTGGAGTTTTTCTATATCGCCGGTCTGGGCTTTTCCTTCTGTAAAACGGGTTACAATTTCCAGCATCCGTTTGGTGCCAATCCGGCAGGGAACGCACTTTCCGCAGGATTCTTTCTGGACGAAGTCAAGAAAATATCTGGCAATATCCACCATACAGGTGGTGTTATCCATCACAATCATTCCGCCCGAGCCCATTATGGCACCGGCTTCTTTGATAGTTTCATAATCAATCGGAGTATCCAAATGTTTCGCCGGCAGGCAACCGCCGGAAGGACCGCCCATCTGCACGGCCTTAAACTCTTTTTCCCGTTCAATTCCGCCGCCCATCTCAAAGATAATCTGACGCAGGGTTATGCCCATTGGAACTTCAACCAGTCCGGTATTTTTAACTCGGCCGGCTAAGGCAAAAACTTTGGTGCCTTTACTGCCCTTAGTGCCGAGTGATGCATAGGCGTTCCCGCTTTCCAGAATGATATACGGAATATTCGCCAGTGTTTCCACATTATTTATTACGGTCGGTTTACCCCAGAGACCAGATTCAGCCGGGAAAGGCGGACGTGGTCTGGGCATCCCGCGTTTGCCTTCTATAGAAGCCATAAGAGCGGTTTCTTCTCCGCAGACAAATGCACCAGCCCCCTGTTTGATGGTAATATCAAAATTGAACCCGCTTCCGATGATATTTTCTCCCAATAATCCTGATTCGCGGGCAAGATTAACGGCTAAAGTGGAATATTCTACGGCAATCGGGTATTCAGCCCGGACATAAATATACCCGTGGTTGGCACCAATCGCATAGGCGCCAATCATCATTCCTTCTATCACCGAATGCGGGTCGCCTTCCAGAACAGCCCGATCCATAAAAGCACCCGGGTCACCCTCATCACCGTTACAGATAAAGTATTTGTCAACGCTTTTATATCCGCCCCCCGAAGTTTCACTCGGGGGACTCCGCTTCGCTTCGCTGGCGAATTTCCATTTCAGGCCGGTTGGGAATCCGGCACCGCCCCGGCCGCGCAGGCCTGATTTGATTACTTCATCTATTACATCTTCAGGTTTCATCCCCGTGAGGACTTTAGCGATCGCGGCGTAACCATTTCGTCGGATATAATCATTCAAACTTGTCGGATTGATATACCCGCAATTACGCAGAACGATTTTATTCTGTGATTTGAAGAAAGGAATTTGTTTTATCTCAGGATAAATCTTTTTATTTTCCGTATAACATAACCTCTGAACGGCATCGTCCCTATTAGGTTCCCCCGATGGACATCGGGGGGCTGTCGCTTTGCCTTTATTGGCAACAGATTCAATAATAGCCGGCACATCTTTCTCCGTCAGTTTCCCGTAAAATATGCCGGCCGGGTCAATACTGACCACGGGCGCATAGGCGCAGAGTCCCTGGCATCCTGTTTCCACGATTTCTACTTTAGAAGTTAGGTTCTTGTTTTTTATTTCCTTATGAAAGGCATCCCTGATTTTTAATGCCCCGCGCGCCCGGCATCCGGTGGAGCAGATGCGAATACGCGTTTTAGTGGAATCATATTTGCTGATCAATTCTTCACGCAACGATTGCAACTCTTTTCCGGTGTTTACCTTTGACATAACTCTTATCCTTATTGATAATTATTTAAGACTTCTTCCGCTTTCTTTTCATCCAGATTCCCGTAATAATCCTGATTAACCATCATTGCCGGCGCGAGGAAACAGGTTCCCAGGCAGGCGACCGGTTCAACGGTAAATTTATAGTCCGGCGTGGTCTCACCCTCGT
>CAKKQI010000430.1:3355-4385 GCA_919901895.1 Candidatus Brocadiaceae bacterium
CTCGTTAACTCCGAGTTTTGATTTGATATGACCGAGAATATTCTTGGCGCCTTTGACATGGCAGGCGGTTCCCCGACAGGGT
Source organism: Candidatus Brocadiaceae bacterium (assembly GCA_919901895.1). Taxonomy (GTDB): domain Bacteria; phylum Planctomycetota; class MHYJ01; order JACQXL01; family CAKKQI01; genus CAKKQI01. The sequence goes on from CAKKQI010000430.1 coordinate 3,438, forward strand.
CTAACAATATATTTCCCTCGTGGGGTCATACTGAACTGGGCGTAAAAAGTGAGGACTCCATATATCTTATTCCGCGCTACATTTGTATGTTTGCTAATCAGCCCCAGCGATTCCGGCGGGACATAGCCGAACTTCTCCTGCACTGCCTGCAAGAGAGGGATAACTAAACTTCCATTTTTGGGTTCAAACTTATTAATTACTTCGCTGATTTGGTCTTTGGTCGGTAGTGGCATTGGATTCTCCTTGCTTTATTGAGCCTCATATTGTTAATGTCCGGCTTTGGAAACCTAAAGGTTTCCGCTACACCATATTTTTAGTGTAGTGGAAGGCTTTAGCCTTCCATTTCATTAGGACATTAATAATGTGATTATCAATAATTAATTAATCTGTATAATCTCATAATGCAAGACACCGGCCGGGACTTTAATAGTTACTTTATCTCCTTTGGAATGTCTCAGTAAACCTTGTCCGACCGGTGTGGTAATGGCAATAGAACCTTCAGAAGGGTCAGCCTCTCCTTCTCCGACTAAGAGATACTCAATGATATCGCCGGTAGCCAGATCGCGTATTTTTACTTTGGAGCCGAAAGCAATTTCATTGGATTTGTTTTCGGAAGGGCTAATTATTTCTCCCCGGCTTAAGCGGTCTCGTAATTCCGCAATCTGGCGGTCCACCCGCCATAATTCATCGCGGGCGCTGTCAAATTCCGAATTTTCGGAAAGGTCGCCAAATTCCCGTGCTTCACCCAGACGTTTTTGCACGGCCGAACGCACTTCTTCTTCCAAATGTTTGAGTTTTTCGCTTAGTTTCTTAAAACCTTCCGGGGTAATCGGAATACGTTCAACCATATATTAACCCTTTAATTCCTGATCTTCTTTTTCTATTTTATCCTGATGTAATTTCTGGCTGTCTTCTACCTTTTTACGAAGTGTTTGATTTGAAACGGCT
>CAKKQI010000431.1 GCA_919901895.1 Candidatus Brocadiaceae bacterium
GGACCGCCTCGGAAAAGTTTGAAACCCGCCGGATAAGTTTTTATTTGCAGATTATTTCCGGAGGATTGATTATTATCGCCGGTTTCTGGCTGTTCCGGCGCAGGTTACGGGGTAATCATACCCAAACGGGTAATCATACCCAAACGGGTAATCATACCCAAACGGGTAATCATACCCAGACGCATTCTCATTCTCATCATCATAACCATCATCATCCGGAGACGAATGCCCGCCGCCCCGACCACAGTCTAAAAGACATTATTATGTTAGGCATTTCGGGTGGTTTGGTGCCCTGTCCGACAGCAATCGTGCTTCTCCTGATGGCGATTTCTATCCGGCGTTTTACCTGGGGATTGGCTTTGATTGCCAGTTTCAGTTTTGGGCTGGCGGCGGTTTTGATTATTGTCGGCTTCCTGATTATTTACGCCCGGTCCTGGTTGGAGCGGTTTTCCATAGGAGGCAAGATTTTTAAGGCGATTTCGGTGTTGAGCGCATTGACAATTATATTAATAGGATTAATGATAATTTTAGGAAGTTTATAAATAGCCGGGAAATGATTATTTGACCAGACTGCTTAAAACTGGTATAATATTAATATGGCGATCAAAAAGAAAAAGACATTTATTCTAAAACTTGCTTCGCATCAACCGCGCCAAGAACTTGATTTTGAATTGGATTATCAATTGTCATTAAGCACGCCGGAGCGGTTTCAGATGATGTTTCAAAAATCACGTGAAATTGCTTTGATATTATTAAGGAATGGATACCGAAAGCCTTTTGAAATCATTAAACGCACATAAAGTGCGCTATGTCATCATTGGCGCGACGGCCTTTCCGCCTCACGGCTACGCCCGCGCGACACAGGATATTGATATTTTCATTGAACCAACCGAAAGTAACGCCTTAAAAACACGCCAGGCACTTAAATCATTCGGTTACGATATTTTAGACTTAAGCCTCAAAGATCTTTTGACTAAAAAGGTTCTTATCCGTCAGTATATTGTGGAAACCGATATTCATCCTTTTGTTAAAGGAGTCGATTTTAAAAAAATTTGGCGGAATAAAATAAGTGATAAAATAGGTTCTACTTCGGTTTATTTCGCCGGTCTGGAAGATTTAATCCGGATGAAAAAAGCGGCCGGTCGGGCTAAAGATAAAGAAGATTTAAAAATTCTTATTCGTCTTAAGGCAAAACTGAATCGCAAAAATAACATCTGTTGAAAAGACACTCATTGATTAAAACCGATCATTGAGCGTTCCCAATTTTTATTATTATCCCCGCGATACATTTCGTTCCCAGCCGTAAATCTTTCAGATAAATATTTTCATTTGGGGCGTGGGCTTTACAGTCGGGGTGGCCGATTCCTTCGCAAACGCACGGCATCAGGGGCGTAAAAAGATACATCGGGCCGGAGGCCGCAAAAAGAGGTTCTATCACCGGTGTCCGTCCATAAATCTTTTCCTGCGCTTCAGCGACTAGTTTGACATACGGATGGTTCACCGGCGTGCGGGCCGGGGGATAGCCCCGCGCTTCGTTTATTTTAACATCAACAAAACCATGCTTATCCAGGTGGCAGCGGAGTTTCTTTAAAATATCAGCCGGATTCTGGTCCGGCACCAGCCGGAAATCTATTTTGGCCGAGGCCTCTTTGGGCAAAACGGTTTTATGTCCTGGCCCCTGGTACCCGCCACTTAATCCGTTAATATTCAACGCCGGTTGATAATAAAAATGTTCTACCAATGCCCGGCCTTTTAAACCAAGCACAAATTTTTTCAGTCCCCACTTATTTAATTTTTCTTGTTCATTAAACGGAATTTTTCGTAGGATTATTTTATCCATCCGGTCGGTTTTTCTGACGTCTTGATAAAAACCATTAATTAAGATTCGTTCGCGGAAATCTTTCAAACTATTTAACGCCCAGACCAGCTGCCAGACCGGATTGGGGACGATAATGCCGTTGGAAGAATGCAAATCATCCCGCGCGGCCTGGATGGATAATTCCAGATGCATAATCCCCTTGCAACCGAGAATTAATTTAGGGCGTCCGGATTCATCCTTTCCGCCGGTTTCCCAGATGCACAAATCGGCTGAAATCAGCCGTCGGTATTTTTTGATCAGAGACGGAAGGGAAGGGCTCCCGATTTCTTCCTCACCGTCCACCAAAAATTTAACGTTAACCGGTAAAGATAATCCGATCTCAGCGAATGATTTAACGGCGCTTAAACGGGCGATTAAATTGCCCTTATTGTCCGCTACGCCTCGCCCGAATATTTTACCGTTCCGAATCGCCGGACTAAAAGGCGGCGTGTCCCAGAGATTAAATGGTTCAGCCGGCTGGACATCATAATGATTGTAAAAAAGAATGGTTCGGGCGGCCGGATTGACTATTTTTTCGGCGTAAACAACCGGATGCCCCGGTGTTTTTCCCGCTTTCGGCGGGATCCGTCCTCTGGCGGAGATAATTTTAACTTTTAGTCCGCATTTCCTGAATAATTTTTCTAAAAAGAGGATGCTTTCTTTGATGCCTTGTTTCTGGGCCGAGACGCTCGGAATCGCGCTGTATTTTTTAAGGGTGTTAACGGCCCACGAATGGTTCCGGCTTATCCTGGCCGACAGTTTTTTTGGGAGCATAAATTCCTTTTGATACTTAAAATTTGGTGCTTTTTATCTACTCTTCCGGAAAATTATTTATTCCTTTTAAAGGGCAGCCATCGCAAAGCGGATTAGTTTTTTTACAGTATTCTTTGCCGATTTTAACAATCAGGGCGTGATATTCATTAAATAATGAAGCATCTTCCGGTAAGCCATCTTCAAAAAACGTCTTGATTTCATCATAAGAAGTTTCTTCCGGGATTAATTTATGGCGGGCGAAGATGCGGTAAGTATAGGTATCAATCACAAAACTCGGTTGGCCGGCCGCATAAAGCACGATGGAGTCGGCTGTTTCCCGCCCAATGCCATTGACGCTTAATAATTCTTCCCGCAATTTATTTTTCGGCTGTTTTAACAGGATCTCAATATTGCCTTCATATGTTTCCGTAAACCATTTCAGGAAATTTTTAAGCCGTTTGGCTTTGATGTTAAAATAACCGGCCGGTTTAATCAATTGGGCTAATTTTTTAATATCTATCTGAGCCAATTGTTTCGGAGTTAACAATTTTTCTGCTTTTAAATTATTGATGGCTTTTTCTACGTTACTCCAGTTAGTATTCTGGGTCAGGATGGCGCCGATGATTACTTCAAACGGTTCATCCGCCGGCCACCAATGTTGCGGGCCGCAACTGTTTAACATTTTATGATAAATTTCCATCAACGTTTTTTGCATAGTAAAATGCTGGGGATTCTTAAATTATAGTTAATTATATAACTTTTTTAAAATCTGTCAAATTGTAAAAAAATAAAAATTAAGTTGATTTTTCTTGATTTTGCCATTATACTATATAATAAGGCGAAATTGGTAAATGAGAGGAATCTAATGACCAGTAGAAGAAATAATTATATTTGGCGCGGCATAAAAATATTGTTTATTATTAGTTTTTGTGTTTTGTCCTTTTTCGGTTTATTTCTTAACTCATTGGAGGCCATATGTCCTGATGGAGAGTGGTATTGGTCAGCAATGGATAGGTATCTGTATCCAGGGGCTCGTTATACAGATCCGGGTTACTATCGTTATGCTCAAGCAGTAAGAGCGGGATATCCTCCGGTCCATGAAGGGGGAAATGCTCCAGACTATGTGTACACCATACCTTTACCGAGTGAAATAGTGTCCGGAGCCGCTCCACTGGTGCCGGGGCCAGCCGTAACACCAATTCCGACCCCGACGCCAACGCCGGCACCAGAACCCGAACCGACACCGACGCCTGTACCAGAGCCAACTCCTGTTCCAACCCCAACGCCGACCCCGGTTCCGATACCAGCGCCGACTCCAACGCTGGTTCCAACGCCAACCCCGACACCAGTGCCGACACCGGTTCCGATACCGGTGCCTACTCCAACGCCGGTTCCAGTTCCTACGCCGGTACCAACGCCAACGCTGACCCCAACACCAGTGCCGATTCCGGTTCCGATA
>CAKKQI010000432.1 GCA_919901895.1 Candidatus Brocadiaceae bacterium
GATAACGACTATTTCCAATACCGGGTCCTACAGCTGGCCGATTCCGTCCAATTTTAACCTGACCGATAACTATGGTCTCAAAATCAGGGTGGTCGATGCCAGTGACGAGAATCTGGTCTATGACGATTCGGATAACGGCTTTAAGATTCGCGGCCGGATTACGGTTGGCTCGCCGGCGGCCGGTAACGCCTGGATGGTGGATAATACCTATTCTATTACCTGGACGACCACCGGAATTTTCGCCGGGCAGACGGTTAAGATTGATTATTCACTTAATGATTTTGGTGTCATCACCACTGTTATTGCTTCGACAGTCAATGCCAGCAATGGTTCATTTTCCTGGAAGATTCCGGATACGATTACTAATGCCAATGTGGTCAAGGTCAGGGTCCGTGATAATAACGAACCGAATATTGTCTATGGCGATTCAGCCGGGTTTAAGATTCGCGGGAATTTAACCGTCGTTTCTCCGAACGGCAACGAAGCCAGGCCGGTTAACAGCATTCAGACAATTACCTGGACGTCAATCGGCAGTATGTCGCAGGTCAGAGTGGAATTTTACGCGCCGGACACGGGCTGGCAGGCGATTGCCGGTTCGCCGTTTGCCAACGTCTCCGGCACCAATACCTGTACCTGGACCGTGCCAAATAAAATTACCTATCCCGGACACGCCTGGGGCGAATATCCGTTTAAGTTCCGGGTGAGCGATAATGCCGATCCGAATGTGACGTCGGATGAATCTGATAACGGCTTTAAGATTCGCGGGGCGTTTAACGTAACTTATCCGACCGCTTCCGGCATTACGGTTTATGTTAATAACCAAATGACTTTGACCTGGAATACCGACGGGACCGTGCCGAATGTAATCCTGGAATATTCAAAAGATAATTTTGTCACCCCGAAATATATTACCACCACGGGCAATGCCGGCAGTTATGTCTGGACTGTGCCGGATGATATTTCAGTCGGTGAAATCACCAAGATTCGGGTTTCCGATACGCGTGATGCAACGGTGGCTTATGACATTTCTGATAACGGGTTCCGCATCAGGGGTTGGTTTCAGGCGCTATCGCCAAATGCGGCTGGGACGGAATTAAAGGTGAATGTGCCTTATACGATTAGTTGGAATACCAACGGGACGATGCCGAATATCACGATTGAATGGTCCAAGGTCGGCGATTTTAGCGATGTCGCCGCTTTGGCGGCCCTGGGATTAAACCCGATTGTTATTCTGACTAATAACGTGACCGGTACCAATACCTACGCCTGGAATGTTCCGGACCAGATTACCGCCGGCTTTACCGCTAAAGTCCGGGTCAAACTGACCGGCGACGATACGGTTTACGATATTTCTGATAATCCGTTTAAGATTAGAACTAATATCGTTACCGGTATTACTACAAAGGCCCCTAACACGCCGCCTAATCAGGTCAGGTCAAAAGAATGGGTGGTGATGAGGGAAACCCAGACCATTACCTGGACCACCACCGGAACGGTTCCGTTGGTAACCCTGCGTTATTCCACCGATGGTTTTGTCACCAATTATCAGGATATTATTACCAATACCGCTAATAGCGGTAGTTATGTCTGGACGATACCGGATCTTTCGGCTTCCAGTCAGACGGTTACCGTCCGGGTTTATGATGCCAATGATGCTAATGTCATCACCGGCGCTTACGGTGTTACCCAGGAATTTATAATAGATTATTATCATATTACCTTTAACGTTAAGGACGACGTAACCCAGACGGATCTGGACAGTTTAAATGTAGATTGGGACTACCCGGGTACCGTTGGGAAAGAATATTACACTTCGCCGATAATCCGGAATTATCCTTACGGTACCTTTACCACTTTGTTTACCAAGATTAATTTTTCACCCAAGGCGTGGACTGGCTGGACTTCTAATAATGACCAGGCCTTTACTTTATATATGGAATCATCCTTGATTCACCAGTGGGGTGTGATCGCCGGATTTGATTATAATGCCGACACTAATGCGTTAGTCGTGACATCATGGTTTGAACGTAATGGTCTAATCTTGTTGCCCGGGCCTATCGGCCGAAGCGTGGCGGTAAATATTTATGACCAGACCGGTACTCTTATTCAAACACTTTCTTCGTCTTCATATGACACTTATGGTGTGACGCGGATGACCTGGGCTAATACCACCCTGCAATCAAATACCACCTATTGGGCCAAGGTTGACCTGGTTCATGAAGGCAAGAGTTACAGTAGTGCTAAGATATATAATATTGCCGTGCCCGCTAAGTTGAAAACAATTTCCGACCAGGTCAGCGGGGTGTCCGGTCAGGTTACAACGGCGCAAACCTACCTGACCGGGATTAAAATAAATACCGATTTATTGCCCGGGATAAAAATGACCCTGGAGCAAGTTCAGCAACAGACCGAAGTCATTTTGCCGGAACAGTTAGAATCGTTAAAGACAAGTATTTCATCTTTGATTAATACTAAAATAGAAGATCTGGCGACTGATATTTCAGAAGCAATCGTGCCGGCCGTGCGGTCCCGTTTGATTAACCGGCCTGATTCGGTTAAAACCGGTGAAGACCTGACGATTGTTTTCCAGGGGCCGGAAACCGGACTTTCCCCTACCGTTGATGTTTATGACTCAAAGAATAACGTGGTGGTTAGTAAAGCCATTATGACCGAGCGGCCGGATGAGTTTGGCAGCGGGTCAATGGTCTATGAGTATAAAACAAAAATGAGTACCGGTTGGGGAGAAGGCGATTTTACGGTGGTTGCTAATGATCCGAAGACCGGCGCGATGGATACGATGACCGTTTCGGTTATTGGTACTAAACTGGATGAGATTAAACAGGATACGACAATTTCTATGGCTGCCGCGGCCCAGCGATTGGAAACCGGGAGTAAATTAGATGTGATTCAGGCCAATCTTGCGACGGTGACCAGTATGATTACGCAAATGCAGGCCGTGACCGAAGCCGGCACTGGTACAGCTAAAGAAACCACCCTGCAAAATGCCTATAATGAAATTGTTAAAATAGCCGGCGACCTTAATAAAATCAGCCAGGAACAGGGCCTCCAGTCTTCCACCATTCTCCAGGCCGTGACGACCGGCAGCACTGATGTTAAAGGTCTGGAAGAAAAGCTTAAAATTCTGGATGAACTGCGGGAATATAATAAACAAATCCTGGAACATATTCAGGACAAGTGGATTATTTACGAAACTTACGAATGGGGCAGTATTATTCTTAAGATAAACGTGGTGAATAATGAAAGTGTTACCCAAAAAATCAAGGTAAAATATTATCTGCCCAAAGAAGTCCAGGGGCCACAACATGTAGTTGACCTGGGCGGATTAGTGCTGAAATATGATGCTACCCAGGGCGCTTATTACGTGGAACCGCCGACGCCGGAAGGTAAGATTGAAGTGTCGGCTGCGGATGATAAACGAGTTATTTATACGATTGAATTAAAGGATATCTGGAGTATTCCTAACGATGACCTTGATACCCGGCGCCGGGGCGCTTCGGAACTGGTGAAACAGTTAGCCGGGACAGCCCATTATACTTATGCGGTCGGTGTGTTTAACGAGATTACCCAGAAATTATACGAGATCAGGGACAAACAGGACCGGAAAAAGAATAATAAACCGGAAGTTTATATTGCCGAGTACCGTAAGAATTTGGAACTCCTGAAGGATTGTGATGTTAAATTGGACTACCTCAGGAAATTAGTCAACCCGCCGCCGGACCTGGCGCTGACCGCGACCGGCCTGAGTGAATTCGGTAAAGGTAAAGGAGGTACCGGTGGCGAAGGACCGGCTATTACCGCGGCGGCCAGCTGGCGTTTTATCCTGGTCATCGTTACCTTCCTCGGTATTCTAAGTGTGGTTTTCTTCCTCATCTGGCAACAGCAACTCAAAAAGACCCGGGTTTCGCCGGAACTGGTTTTCTCGGAAGAAGAACTGCGCGGACCTGATGCAGAACGCACTAAAACCGGAGAGACCAGCCTGCCCGGGAACGAAACTAATACCAAGGATATCACGTCGCTATAATGCGTCTAACCATTACTCTTGATGGTAGACAACGACCCAGCCGAGGCGGAGTCGTTGATCTGGATTTATGAATAATGCGGGCTACGGCGCTTCTCCGATAATTTCTTCAATAATATCTTCAATCGTAACCAACCCTTTCACCTGCTTATTTTTATCCGTCACCAGCGCCATGTGAAGATTTTCAAGCACCATGGCTTGTTAATTATGACTCATCTTGAAAGTCCGTACATTTTCTAAACTGACATTTCATCCCTGCCTGTGCGGACACGCAGACAGGTATCCGAAAAGCACAGGGGGGCATTATCGTCTTACTCGCTCCACCTCATCGGTGGACAAGCCAAATAGCCTAAAAGGGCACTGCGAAACTGCCGGAGATGCACCATGCCCGTCTTTATCACTATTACCCAATCAATTTAGGAATGTTATGTCACTTCCCCGGCCTCAACTTTTGCGGAGTTTCGGAATTCTTGGCTTGAGGCAATTTTACTTGACATCATTCTTTAGTTTTGCTAATAAAGAGATAATAAAAACATCCGATTAAGGAACCAAGGAAAATCCCGACACCAGTCCCGCCGAAGCGGGATTCGTCGGGATAACTCGCTGTAATGACCAAAGTCTAACAGCGAGTAAAAGGAGTGAATATGAAATTTCTAATAACTATCACCAATGATGAAGATGGCGTGTTTATTGCCGAATGTCCGA
>CAKKQI010000433.1:0-3870 GCA_919901895.1 Candidatus Brocadiaceae bacterium
CGGCGATCGGTAATAAAACCCAGGTGGCCCTGATGGCGCCGACTGAAATTCTGGCCGAACAGCATTACCAAACGATCAGCCGTTTGTTAACCGGTTCTCAGGTTAAAATAACCTTATTAACCAGCGGGCTTTCCCCGGCAGACAGAAAAAAACGGCTGTCTTTAATAAAAGAAGGACCGGTTGATCTGGTTATCGGAACTCATTCCCTTATTCAGGACAAAGTTATTTTCCATAAATTATCCTTATTAATTATTGATGAACAACACAAGTTCGGAGTGGTTCAGCGAGCAATTCTCAAGGCAAAAGGTGCGGCTCCCCATATGCTGGTAATGACCGCCACCCCCATCCCCCGGACGCTGGCTATGACTTTATTCGGAGACCTTGATATCTCTATTATTGACGAACTTCCGCCCGGACGAAAACCGGTAAAAACCATTCTCCGCCCCAGCCGTAAAATGCCTGAAGCATTTGATTTTATCAGAAATAAACTTAAAGAAGGCCGCCAGGTATATTTTGTTTATCCTCTTATCGAAGACCTTGACTTAAAATCAATCACGCCTGAACGACTGCCGACAATTAACAATCCGAAATCTGTCATCCTCAAATCCGCCACCCAGATGGCCGCTTATCTTAAGGAAAAAATTTTCCCGGAATTCAATATCGCCTTATTGCACGGCAGTGTCCCCAAAAATAAAAAAGACCGGATTATGAATGATTTTCGCAATGGCAAAATAAATATTCTTGTTTCTACGGTTATTATTGAAGTCGGGATTGACGTTCCGAATGCTTCCATTATGGTAATTGACCATGCCGAACGGTATGGGTTAGCCCAGTTGCATCAATTAAGGGGCCGAATCGGCCGGGGCATCCATAATTCATATTGTTTACTGTTCGGTGATTTTACCACCCCGGAATCGATCAAGCGTCTTAAAATTATGGAAGCGACCAATGACGGATTCCTGATTGCGGAAGAAGATTTAAGAATCAGGGGCCCCGGTGAATTTCTGGGATTCAGACAAAGCGGTTTCCCTGAATTTAAAATTTCCGATTTGAACCGCGATTTTGAAATCCTTCAGCAAACGAGAAACGATGCCGCCCAAATAATCTCACAGGACCCCGCTTTAAAAGAAGAATCGCATCATTTACTTAAAGAAACCGTCTTGACCAGGTTTAAGAATACGTTGGATTTAACCGATATATCATAATGCCGAAAGATCGGCATTTCGTTTACGCTAATGACTCACTATTTATGGCGGCGTATCTCAATATGCAATACAAAGAAACCCATACCCCATTAAGTCTTTTCTGTGATAAACTCATTGAAGCCGGCTGGCTGGCGGCGATAGTTTTATCCGCCCTTTTTATGAATATTTATACCCACCGGATGTTTGAACCGGATAAATCCTGCCTCGTGCGCAGTATTGCCCTGTTTATGGTCATTGCCTGGCTGGTAAAAATTATAGAACTCAAAAGAATACCCCCCTCCGCCATAACTATTGAAGAAAAAAAATCGTCCTGGAAACCGGTCTGGCTCCCTGTTTTATTATTAACTATTTCCTATACTATCTCCCTTATTTTTTCCAGCGTGCCGTTTGATGCCGGGTTCTGGGGTTCCTACGACCGTTTACAGGGCGTCTATACCACTTTTTCTTATTTCATTATCTTTCTTTTAGCCGCCACTCATTTAAAAGAAAAAGAACAGATTGACCGCTTAATCAATACCATGGTCTTAACTTCTGTCCCGATTATTATTTATGCCCTGATTCAACGGTTAGCCTGGGACCCGGTCCCCTGGAAAGGTTCTGATCCGTCCGACCGTGTTTCAGCAACGATGGGCAACCCCATCTTTTTTTCCGCTTATTTAATTATGGTTGTCCCTTTAACACTGGCTCGATTAATAATCTCTATCAAAAAATTTATAAACCTTAAAAATGTTGATAAATACTTACCTTTTATTTTAATACTGATAGGAACTCAATTAGTCAGTATTGCTCTGGCTAAAAGCCGCGGGCCGATGGCCGGCTGTCTGGCCGGTATTTCCAGTTTTTTTATTATTTGGGCTATCATTACCTATATCAACTATAAAAAAATCATCCCTTTAATTATCACCGTTGCGCTTGTTATCTTGAGTCTTGGTTTTATCATTCTGGTTAACACACCTGGTCCGTTACAGGAAGCATGCAAAAAAATTCGTTATTTAGAACGCCTCACCGAGTTCCGTAATTTTAAAGAAGGGTCTGGTCGCACCCGAATGATTCTCTGGACCGGCGTGTTACGCCTGATGAAAGAAGCTTCACCACTTCAAAAGACAGTCGGATATGGGCCTGAATCTATAGGCACGGTGTTTTATAGACAGCATTCGACAGAATTAACCGGACTGGAAGGTAAAGCCGTACACGCCGACCGAACGCATAATACGTTTTTAGACCACTGGTTTATGCGCGGTTTTTTTGGCTTATTTACTTATTTATTTCTCTTGGCCTCATTTTTTTACGTTGGTTTTAAAACTCTCTGGAAAAATAGAGATAATCTTCAATATCAATTTTTATTAATCGGTTTAATCTCCGCCGGAATTGCCCACATCATTGAAACCGGGGTCGGTATTGATATTGTCGTGACCCAGACTTACTTCTGGTTATCTTTTGCCTGCCTCTGGGGAATTAGCAAAATCACCGAATCAAAACAAATTATTAATTCAACCGCTTTGTCTAAAAAGAAAAGTGATCCTATAAACGAACCATCGCTACCTCAAAATAAAAATTTCAGCGGTTTTATCTCCCGCGGAATTTTCTGGACCTATGTCGGCGTAACCTTTAGCATTTTTTATGCTATTATGACACAGTATTGGCCCGATGTAACCTATCCGATGACTATGCTGGATTTATTAATCATCGGAAGTTACCTGTGGTTCCTGGCTGCCTTGCCGCTGGGCGCCTTGGCTATCACGAGATATAATATTAAAATTTATCGAGGGCCGACGATTGTCCCTTTCAGCAATTTTTTAATTTATCTTATTTTCCTAGGCGCCGGTTCTGTCATTTTTGCCGAAACCAATCTTAAACAAATCAGGGCAGACGGCGCTTATAAGTTCTGCTTCAGCTATGATAACGAAGCAACGATACTCTATGAAAGTTTATCTAAACGGCCACCCGGAGAAGCGCTCCAGGCAAAACAAATAATATTTAATATGAGAATTGACAGTATTCGTTATTATCAACAAGCCATCAAATTGGCCCCGCAGGAAAAAACTTATTTAAACGGCGCCGGACGGAACTTTATGGAATTGACCCGTCTGTCGCCATCATATCTTCCCGCCAACCTAAAAAATTCGTCCAATCCCAATTTGCTTGAAATTTCCGAACGAATGAATAGTATTTTTTCACTTAATGTACCTCCGGAAATGAAAACAGGATTGCCTCTATCGGAAATTTTCAGATGGCTTACGCAACAAGGAGTTATATCGGAATTTCCTGATAAATTAACTGCAACGCCTGATTTAAAAGAACTTCTAACGTGGGAACAAAAGACTGCCCAGGATAAAACGGGAAAAAATATTTTTGCTGTTTATAACGACCGCCCTAATATGTTTTTTCTCCGTTTCAGCCCGCGTGATTTTATCCGGTCTTGTTTTATCTGTATTAAAGCGGCTTATCAATTAGAACCGGATAATTTTGAACGGATTATCGCCCTGGCTAATGTTTATAATCATTGGGGAATTTTTGAAAGCGACATGGCTAACTATCAAGAAGCCCTGATTAATTACGAAGAAGCGTTAAAATTGTATCAGAAAGCAACCCAAGCCAGTCCGCTTAATAAGGAAATACCGACGCAGATAGAAACAGTTAAAAATAAAATTCAATGGATTAAGAG
>CAKKQI010000433.1:3880-8625 GCA_919901895.1 Candidatus Brocadiaceae bacterium
CCCTCGGTAAACTCGGGGCGGTGAGCCTGCCGAACCGCTGGGTAGAGCGGGTCCGCCTCAGGCGGATTATCTCCCACTTTCAGCATGTTGGGGACAAACCCCAACGCTACCCGAAAAATTAATATTCGGATAGGATCTAAGTCAAAATCAGGTTAAAGTCCGGGCGGCCATACGCAGGAATGGTTTGAGACCCATCATCTCGGCTAGGTGACGGCAACTGTCATAATAATCAGCCGCCTTCTTTTTCTCTCCGGTTAAAGCCAACGCTTCCACGTAAAGATACATTGCTTCCGGCAACAAACGCCTGATCCCTAATTCCTGGGTAATATTAAGGGCCCGGGATGCGGTTTCCACCACTTCAGTAATAATTTGCTGCCGCTCTTTTTTGATAAGTTCGCTGAGCGGACCGGACGGTTCTTCCGAACTCTGGGAAGGCATTATTTTAATCCGTTCTAAGTAATAACGCGTCCTGGTAAAAAGGTAATGAATTTCTGATTCCTTACGATGAATATACGGCAAAAGACGCTCCCCGTCATTTAAAAATTTAAACGCTTCTCTAAATAATTCTTCCTGACGCTTATTTGATTGGTTTTTTATTTCCCCCCGAACATTACCACCGCTTAACCAGGTCGCCTCCTGAATATTAACCAGTGCCATAGTAGTAATTGCTCCGAGTAACTGTGGTTTAAGATTCAGCGTTTTTGACATTTTCTGTGCCTCCTGGGCATAATGACGCGCTTTGGCAAATAGGTCAGTCTGGGTAAGACCTGGCAACCCGCCCATTAATGCAAAAAAAACCATAATCCGACCAAGAGCATTAAGACAAGAAACTATTTCCATCTTGGCGCGAACATCTTTAGTCAGGTTTTCCGCTTCAGCAATCAAATTACCGGCTTCTAAATATTCACCGCGTTCAAAATACAATGTCGCAATATTTAATAAAGCCATGACCAGTTCGGCCCGGTCCGCCAGTCTTTTTTTTAATTTTAAACTCTCTAGATGAGCCTTAAGGGACGGAGCATATTCTCCCTGGTCGTGATAAAGATTTCCGATATTGCTTAAAGCGGTTGATTCTTCGCGGTAGTCACCGATGTCACGGGTAATACTCAAACCCTTTTGATAATATTCTAACGACCTGGGATAATCACCCTGATCGTGGTAAACCCCGCCGATATTCAGTACCGCCAGCGCTACCCCACGCCGGTTTCCAATTTTTTCGTTAACCTGACAACTTTCATTATAATTGTTCAGGGCTGAAGGGTAATCGCCCTGATCGCGGTAAACATTGCCAATATTAATATAGGCGGCAGCAATTCCATAACGATTGCCGATTTCCTGCATGATTTTAAAACTATCCCGATAAGCCCGCAAGGCGTAGGTATATTCACCCTGATACCATTGAATCAGAGCAATATTATTAAAACTGGTAGCTAATTCTTTCCGGGCTTCTTTCAATTCATTATCACCAAGATTATTCTCTGTCATTATCTTGGTAAAAGTGATTTTAACCCGTTCAGACAGTTTGGCGGAACCGTCATAAAGTCCCTTACCGATAAGCGTCCGCGACACCAGATTAAGCGCCTGGCCCAGCAGCCGGTTATTTTTACCGTGATAAGCAATTTCAGTCCCTTCGCCGGCCAGGCGAAACGCCAGGTCGTATTCACCCTGCTTATCCGCAATTTCTCCCAGTCCTAATAATCCGCGCACCCGCCAGGACCAATGAGGCGCTTCATTACGCAACCGTTCATACCAATCTCCGGCTTCTTTATAACAACCCAGCAACAGATAAAGATGCGCTTCTTTCTCCAATAATACGGCTTTTTTAACTTCCGGCTCTTTCAGATCCGCCCACTCCAATAACTCTCGCGCTTTAATATAAACCTTAATAGCTTCCGGTAACATATAGCGATTACTTTCATAATCACCGTATGTTTCATAAAGCGTCAGAGCCTCGGTAAACTCACGCGCCTGTTCGGCATGATGACCGCTTAATTTCAGATATAATTCTAGGCCGATTTCGTTATTATTATGCTTCTCTTTAAGAAAATCCAGCACGCCCTTATGTAACTCCGGCCGTTCTTTTTTTAAAATCATCCGGTAAGCCACATCTCTAATTAGTTCGTGGCGGAAATTATATTCACGATCATTTTTATATAGACTTTCCACGCTCCGGCTGATAAACCCTTTTATTTCAAGATTAACTAATTCATGGCTGATATCCTCCACCAGACAACGCCGAACTCCTTGCTCCCAAAAAATCCGGCCAAAAACAGAGGCCATTTTAAGTACCCTTTTTTCTCTTTCCGGCAACCGGTCTATCCGGCTTTCTAAAATCTGCCAGATATTCTCAGGTATCACCATCTCTCCGCCGCGGCTTCCTTGAACCGCACCGGCTGATTCAATTTCTTCACTCCAGCCCCTGATTAACTCCTCCAGAAAAAGCGGGTTCCCACCGGTTTTTATCCATAATTCTTCTTTCAAACGAACCGGTAACGGGATATTTTTTAAAAGCGTGTCAACAAATTGCTCGGTAGTTTCCTTAGTCAGCGGCTGTAATTCAATTAATTTCCAGAGAGTCGGTTCGGTTTCAGTCCCTTTAACTCTTTGTAAAAAATTACTGGCCTTCTCCTGCGGACGAACCGTGGTGATAATTAATAATGGCCCGGAAAAATTAGAATGCGGCAGATGTTCCAGAAAATCAATGGTCCCGACATCAGCCCACTGGAGGTCTTCAATAATTAGAATAATCGCACTTTTCTCCCGGCTGACCTGTTCCAGAAGCTTTTTTATCGTCCCGAAAGAAGAGGCCCGGGCTGCAGCTGAATCAAGTTCTTCCAGGGGAGAATCAGGATATTTCATACCCACAAAAAAACCGAAGAAATGATGGGCCAGCGGTTCGTCCGGAAACATTTTGGCCGATTCCTTCTGGAGCCGCGCTTTTGCTTCCGTTAACGAAAGATTGCCCAGATCAAAATGATGTCTGATAATTTGCGCCAGCGGATCGTAAGGTAACTGAGCCTGCGGTAAACATTGTTCATAAAATAATTGAAATGATTCCGAACGGTCAAAAACAAATTTTTTGAATTCCTGGATAAGTCGTGATTTACCGATACCGGCTTCACCGTAAATTGTCATAAAAGAAGGTTGTTTCTTAGAAACCGTTTCATCCAGAACTATTTTCAACAGCCTTAACTCATTAACTCTCCCGATAAAAGGGATGAGAGTCACCGGCTTCTTTTCTTCCAGGCCCAACACTTCGTAGGCCTGGACAAACTTTTCCTTGCCATCCAGTTTAAGGCTCGGTATCTGGCGAAGCCGGAACCCGTCCTTTAAATGACGCCGGGTCGACTGTGAGATTAAAATTGAATCAATCGGAGCGGAAACCTGTAAGCGTTGAGCAATATTAACCGTATCACCCCAGACCGTTGCCCCACCACTGGCCACTCCACCCCAGAGAACCTCACCGGTATTAATTCCGGTCCGCATTAACAATTCCTGCTTCAATTCGGCTGAAATCTTTTTTAATTCTTCAATCATTTCCAAACCGGCTAAAACCGCCCGGGCGGGATCGTCTTCATGAGTCTGAGAAATCCCGAAAACCGACATCAACGCATCGCCCATAAATTTATCTACATAACCGCCCTGTTTTTTAATAATTTGTTCAAATCGGGAAAAAATACGGTTAATTATTGCATGAACTTCTTCGGGGTCCATCCGTTCTGAGAGTGAAGTGTAACCAACCAGATCGGTAAAAAAAATGGTGGCCAGACGCCGTTCGCTACGCGGACCTGACGGTTCCTGTGGAAGACTAACTGCTTTCTGGACTGCTTCTTCCAGCCGTGCGCCACATTCCAAACAGAATTTAGCCTGAAACGGATTGGTGGTTCTACATTGAAAACATTCCATTAGTTCGGTAGCCTCATGATAAGAATATTAATATCTTAACGAGTTTTCCCAAAAAAACAAGCAAAAAAATTAAGAAAAATCTGCCCCCGCTCCAGCCACAGCGGGACGGGACAGATTTTTCTTGATCCTGAGATCTAATTTAGATAACCTTGATATAATTCCCCATACAATCAAGAAAGCTGGCGTTGATGACCGCGAAGCCACACCAGGAAACCGCACTGCCGGCAACTTTCATATCCCTTATCGCAAAAATCATAAAAAATCTGAAGAAGACCCTGCTGTTGCCCGGCGGCCGGCACCAGCTGCTTTATTAATTTCTTGTTATTACCCATTAAACGATGGTTCATAAAAACCGTCAGGTAATTATCGGACAACGGAAATGTTCCGGTATAATAAGCCAGTAATTTTTGAGCAAGTTTATCCTGTCCATTTTTTTTAGCATACAGCAATAAAATCGGTACAACAATATTAATCAGAATAATATCAACCAGATCATGCCCGATTAAAACAGTTTTATTCTTGAATTTCTTGGAGCCGAATGTACTATGCCGGTGCCAGTAATCATCATTATCCGGACAAAACAGTCTAAATATTTTTTCATTTATCATTTTTAATTCGGCCGTTTCAAATATCCCCAGGAATTCACCGGTTAATCCCTTACCCGCCCAACATCGGGCTAATAAATAACCCAAACCGGCTATCCGCCTGGGCGGAAAATTGGCCGGCCGGACACCGGTGAAACTCCACGGGATTAAGGTCTTTTGCTTTTTTAGCCCCGAGAAAATCAGCGCCGGCATTTTTTTAAATTGCTCAATTATTATCTTTAAATTAGCTAGGTA
>CAKKQI010000434.1 GCA_919901895.1 Candidatus Brocadiaceae bacterium
TCGCTCCCTGAATTTATCTATGTTCCGTTTCAGGTTGCACCCAGAGGAGAAGGGTATTATAAGAAAAGTTTGTATTTTGATATAAACCCTTCTCATTTACAATTGGTAAATTTTACTGATGGGCGCGACAATCTAAAGCCTATCCCAGCAAAAATAATCATAAACAAAGCGACTTCAAAGAAAGATTACATTTTTAATATTAGTATAAATCTAGCTTCTGGTGACCAATGGCTAACTAATACAGGTGTGACTCATTCAAACCCAAATTTATATAATGAACATATATAAAAATAAAGGGATCTGACGATTTATTTTTTTACACCATCAGCCCTTATTTTACCTGATTTATCCGGATACGGGGGTATCTGGGATTGGACCAGGGGGTATCCCCCACCCCCAGATACCCCCGGCTCCGCAGGTTTGAACGGTTCAGAATGGGGGTGTTAAGGGCTGATAGGTGAGGTTTGGACGGTTCTCGATGTGGGTCTTGAACGGTGTCTCTGCAGGCCTTAAGGACCGGCTCCGCACCTTTTAATCGCTGTCCCTGGAGGCATTAAGGACTCAGACCGCGGGTATGAACGGCTATCTCCGCAGACCTGAACGGATGTCTCCGCAGAGTTTGAGGATTGAGACCGCAGGCCTGAATGATTATCTCCGTAGGTCTGAACGGCTCATTCGGGCAGTTTGGTCGGTTTACGCTGAAAAATTTAAGCCACAGATTAAGTCCGATTAATCTGTTTAGTCCGCTTACTTTATTTTTATAAGGAGGTTAGATTTATGAAAGAATACTTAAATGAGCTTATAAACTTCTTTAAAATGGCAAAACACCTCTGGGGCAAATGCCCAGAATGTGGGGAAATCTTTCGCCTTTCGGAAGTCGCTATATCTTACGGTACAACTGTTCCTAGAGATGAAATATCCAGACTTCTAAAAAAACAAAAACTGTTGTCTGGAATTGAATCTGAGTTAGAGATGCGAGAAGAAGAAATAGATGAAAAGAAGGGCGAAATCCTAGAAAGGGAACATGAGATTACCTCGCGCGAACGAAACCTTAATAAAACAGTTAAAGATATGGTCAAAGAACAATTAAAATCTGAACACCACATTAAGTTATTAGTTAAAGAAGAACGAAAAAGTGCGGTATTGAAATCGCGAGCGGTTCTTTTAGGGAAGTTTATAGAACGTTTCGCGCCTTTCTTACAGAAATTCTGGCATGATCCGAGAGATATTAGAGGGTTGCATGAACCGATAGATTATATTTGTTTTGATGGATTAACCGTAAACAGAGAAGTTGATAAAATTACCTTTGTAGAAGTAAAGTCCGGTACGAGTAAGTTAACGCCAACAGAGAAGAGTATTCTTTATGCAGTAAGAAACGGCAAAGTAAAACATGAAGTTTGGCAATTCGGTTCAAGGAAAATACCACTTGAGCAACAATTATTGCAACTTCCCAAATAATAAAAGGAGTTTTATTTATGAAAAGACGATGGTTTATCAGGGTCGGGACCAAGACCACGCCGCGCAATCAATCGGTCATCAAGGCGGCTAAAGAGGACCGGCTCCAACAGCGCCACCTTGATTATGTGATGCTCAAGTATTCCAATGCCCTGTTTTACCCGCTATTCCCATTTGACCCAGTCTCTTGCATCGGGGGAGACCCGAAACTACCCATTTTGCAAAAGGCGACTATTTCATAGCTACGGAATCGCGACGGATAGCTAAATAATTACTTTTCTTTAAGGTGCTTAATAATCTCATTAATAGTTGCTTCGGCTTGGTCGTTAGGAATCTGGCAGGTCCCGGCCCCGCGGTGACCACCCCCGCCGTATTTAGACAATAATTCACCGATATTTACCGGTCTGCCTGAGGCGGACTGATTAAAAATACTGTGTCCGACCGCAATGACCGTATTTCCTAATTTTCCGTCAAAAATACGGACTTCCGCATTCGCCGCCGGAAAAAGGGTGAAAACCAGGAAACGATTACCGACCGGTGCGCCTTTAATTCCGCGTAAATCGGTAATAATTAGATTGCCATCCGGACGGCTGTGCTTCTTTAATAAATCCTTAAACGCCTCTTGCTCTTTTAAGACCTGTTCGCAACGTTTTTTAACGGTCGGATGCTCCATAATTTTGGCCAGCGGCATCTCTTTGATATATTCCACCAGCCAGCGGAAATATTTACGGAAGTCCGGCCCTAAACCGGTGCGCGGGTCAAGCGTCAGTCCCAGTAGAATCCATCCTTGGGGATTAATGACCTCGTCCGTCGTCAACCGGCCGCTATCCAACCGGTCAGTAACTTCCAGCAGTTCTTTAAACCGGTCAAATTCGGGGTGGCGGTAATAGTCATAAATAACCCGGGCCGCGCTGGGCGCTAGGGCAAATTTGCCTTTGAATGAACCGATTTGTTTTAACTTCATCTCTTCTGAAAAATGATGGTCAAACCACATCCCGCATCCTTTAACATAAGGCAGATTGGTCAGGACATCGTTAGCAGTAACGGATACTTTTCCATCCTGCACATCTTTCGGGTGGGCAAAATCAATATCCTTGACATCTTCCACCAGCGTCAGCAAAACCAGGCTGGTCAAACCGTCCAGATCGCCGCGGGTAAAAACGCGCATAATTACCTCCTGCTCGCAGATTACGCGGATTAAAGACCACAGATAAGCACAGATTATTAGAATATTTTAACTATACCATAATTTTTAACAAGTCATCAATAAAATTCATTCTTATAAAAGTTGCATTTTTCTTAAAGAAAAGGTATAAATATATTTCATGGAAAATATTATCTGGTTTCCGCTTTATTTTATCATTCTTATTTTCTCGATGATTATCCACGAATGCGCCCACGGCTGGATGGCTTACCGGCTGGGCGACCCAACCGCCTATTACCAGGGACGAATCACCTTAAATCCGTTTAAACACATTGACCCGATGATGACCATCATTGTTCCTTTGCTAACTTTTTTTGGTTCCGGAGGCGGTTTTATCTTCGGCGGGGCAAAACCGGTGCCGATTAATCCTTACAATTTCCGCAATACGGAAAAAGGAATGCTCTTGAGCAGCCTGGCCGGGCCGGTTTCCAATTTAATTTTAGCCCTATTGGGCTTTGGCAGTTTTGTTTTAATCGCTAAATCAGGATTGCTGACCAATAGTTCTATTTTGCAATTTAATCGACTTATCTTTTACATTCTTATTACCGTTAATATGACATTGGCTCTTTTTAACCTGATCCCGATTCCGCCTCTGGACGGCTCACGCATCTTAAGATATTTTCTGCCCTGGCATATGAAAGAATCATTAGACCGGCTGGAATTCTCCGGCTTTGGTTTTATTGTCATTGTTCTTTTATTATGGGTGGGTGGTTTTAATTTCATTAATATTATTTTACGGCAGATACATCTATTTTTACAAAATATAATTTAAGAATAAATCGTTAAAAAAATGACTAAAAAACGAATCCTTTCCGGAATGAGACCAACCGGTAAATTGCATCTGGGCCATCTGGTCGGCGCCTTGGAAAACTGGGTCAGACTACAGGATGAATACGAGTGTTTTTATATGGTGGCCGACTGGCACGCCTTGATGAGTGAATACCATAACCCGTCTCAAATAAAAAACTTTGGGTTGGATAATGTAACCGATTGGCTGGCCTGCGGACTGGACCCGAAACGCAGCGTGATTTTCCGCCAATCCGACGTGCCGGAACATCTGGAACTGGCTTTTATCTTGGGAACGATTACTCCGCTCGGCTGGCTGGAGCGCTGTCCGACCTATAAGGAACAACTCAAAGAATTAGCGGATAAAGATATTAAAACTTATGCCTTTCTGGGCTATCCGGTTCTGCAGGCCGCGGATATTTTGCTCTACCGGGC
>CAKKQI010000435.1:0-3228 GCA_919901895.1 Candidatus Brocadiaceae bacterium
TATTCTTTATGGGTTTGAATCGCTTGATGAGGCTGTTTTAAAACAGGCCCGGAAAGGTCAATCGGAACCGGATATTCGTTCGGCCATAAAACAAACCCAGGCAGCGGGCATTAAAGCGGGCGGGTTATTTATCGTCGGATTGCCTGGGGAAACCAGGGAATCACTTGATAAGGTAATCAAATTTACCGAAGAAATGGGTTCGGTGGTCCGGGTGAAATATCTCTCCGCCCTCCCCGGTACCGATATTTATTATCAGGGGCTTAAAAAAGGATTAATTAAAAGTGAAGTGCAACATCTGCGCTGGCTGGCTAAAGAGCGCTGTCAGTCCGATGATGAATTTATTAATTTTAGTGATTTGCCTGATAAGATATTGCGTGAATCTTATCAAAAACTTAATAATATGTATGTTAAAGGACCAAGGGTGGTAAGTTGTTAAAATTTGTTCAGTTTAAACCGAACCGTTAAAATTATATTTTCGGCAGAAGTTATGAATGACTATTCCTATTTAGATAATCTGGAAAATAAAAGTATTTACATTATCCGCGAGGCGTATTATCAATACCGCGACCGCCTGGCGGTTCTCTGGAGTATCGGCAAGGATTCCACCTCAATGGTCCATCTGATCCGGAAGGCATTTTTCGGACAGGTGCCGATTCCGGTTATCCATCTGGACACGAGTTATAAGTTTAAGGAAATTTATCAGTTTCGTGAGCATTACGCCCGGCAATGGGGCTTGAAATTATTAGTGGCCAGAAATGAAGAGGCCTTAAAACAGGGAATGGCTCCTGAAAAAGGGCGGCTGGAATGTTGCACTGCCTTAAAAACCGAAACGTTAAAACAGGTGATTAAGAAATATAATCTTAAGGCATTACTGCTGGCGATTCGGCGCGATGAACATGCGATTCGGGCTAAGGAAAGATATTTTTCGCCCCGCGATGCTAATTTTCAGTGGGATTATCAGAACCAACCACCTGAATTATGGGAGCAATATAACCGGCCGGCCAGCCGCGAGGCCGACGCAGGTAGGCCTAACCAGTCGGGGGTGGGGACCAGCCCTGTCTTTTCCGGTGAAAGAGCGGGGCAAGATCAGACTAACGGGGCAGAAGAAGTTCACTTCCGGATTCATCCGATGTTGGGCTGGCGGGAAATAGATATCTGGCGCTATATCAAAAGAGAAAATCTGCCGGTCGTTGAACTTTATTTTTCCAAGAACGGCCAGAGATACCGCAGTATCGGCTGTGAAACCTGCTGCCAGCCGGTTCCTTCTGATGCGGAGACAATTGATGATATTATTAAGGAATTAGAAACAACCAAAACTGCCGAGCGGTCCGGCCGGGCCCAGGACAAAGAACAGGCCTATATGATGCAAAAATTAAGGTCGCTCGGCTATATGTGATTGATAAAATAATATTATGATTACACAGATAAAGCGATTTATGTTTTAATCTGTGTAATCTGTGTTATTTAATCTGTGTAATCGGAGGTTAGATATGATTACTTTTGAAGAATTTAAAAAAATGGAATTAAAAACGGGCAAAATTATTTCGGTTGAAAACCATCCGAATGCCGACCGGTTGTATATTTTAAAAATTGATATCGGCGGTGAGCAGAAACAAAGTGTGGCCGGTCTGCGTCCTTATTTCAAACCGGAAGAACTGTTAAATAAAACCGTAGTGGTGGTGGCTAATCTTCAACCCGGTAATTTGCGTGGGGTGGAAAGCCAGGTGATGGTTCTGGTTGTTACGGTCCCGTTAGCGGGATCATCCCCAAAGGGGACGGTTACGGATGAAGCAGGTCTGCCTATCCCGATGGCCATCGGGACGCAGGCCGGATTGCCGACCGAATCTCGGTCGCAGGCAAGTAAAAACGTGGTTTTGCTGGTGCCGGAAAAAGAAGTCCCGTCCGGTTGCCTGATTTCTTGAATCTAAGAGCGTCTAACAAAATAATGAGTTGATGGCGCGGTGGAAATTGCGAAGCAACAGCCCCCGACACAAAATATCAGCGAGACCTAAAACCTTACGCGACGATAAATAGAACTTTGTAGACACCCCGCTCCCGTCACGGCGGGATCGGGGTGCGGTTTAACCGGTTTAATTAAAGCACCCCGAATGCTTTCGGGGTGCCTACAGTTCAGAAAACCAACGGTGTGTTTCTCACTTCCTTCCTTCTTTCCGTCCTTACAATAATTTATTGACCAGATAGGTAATGTTTAATATAATAAAAATTAATTATTTAGCCGAACAGAGATTAAAAGATTTAATTTCAAGAAAAAAAAATATAAAATTTCGGAGAAATCTTGTTATGCCCGAAACTTTCTTTTTTGATGAGGAACTATCTGATTTAGATCCGGATATCCATAATTTTATTACGGCTGAAGAGCAAAGGCAGAATAATAAATTAATAATGATTGCTTCCGAGAGTCTTTGTCCCAAACCGGTTCGCGAGGCGCTGACTACACCGTTTACCAACAAATACGCAGAGGGATATCCATCTTTGCGAATGACCATTTATGAACGCGACCGGATTGATAAAGAAACAGAGCGTTATCTGGCTTTTCATCGCCGTTACGGGGACCGGCGTTTTTATAAAGGGGCGGAATTTTGTAATTTTATTGAAGTTTTGGCTCAGCGCCGGGCTGCTGAAATTTTCGCTAATCCCCGATGTAATATCGGGGCTGAGTCAATTTTTGTAAACGTCCAACCGCTCTCCGGTGCCGCGGCCAATAACGCCGTTTATAACGCTTTTCTGGTTCCCGGCGATACCATTATGGGAATGGCGCTTTCCTACGGCGGACACCTGAGCCACGGCAGCCCTTTTAACCGTTCCGGCCGGCAATATCGCGTTATTCCATATCCCGTGGACCGGAAAACCGGCCGGCTTGATTATGATCTGATAAAAAAATTAGCGTTAGAACATAAACCAAAAATCATCGTGGCCGGCGCCAGCGCTTATCCCTGGGATATTGATTGGATAAAATTACGTGAAATCGCCGATGTCGTTCCGGTTCAAATACCCGGTCTTCATAAAGCGGGTGCAATTCTAATGGCTGATATTGCCCACCCGGCCGGGCTGGTGGTCGCCGGTTTATTTCCTAATCCGGTCGGCTACGCCGATGTTACGACGCTGACTACCCATAAAACGCTCTGCGGCCCGCGCGGGGCAATCATTTGCAGTACCGATGAAGAAATTGCCGGACGACGGAGAGAAATCGGTGTCGAGCGAGCCATC
>CAKKQI010000435.1:3238-8481 GCA_919901895.1 Candidatus Brocadiaceae bacterium
CGTTTTTCCGGGCGAGCAGGGCGGTCCGCATCTTAATAATATCGCGGCTAAAGCCGTTTGCTTTAAAATCGCCGCCACTAAAAAATTTAAAGAATTACAGAAAAAAATAACGGAAAACTGCCTGGTGCTGGCCGAGTCATTTAAAGAACTCGGCTTAACGCTTGCCTACGGCGGAACTAATACCCACATGGTGTTATTAGATTTGTCCCAATTAGCCGGTTTGAATTCAGCGTTAACGGGTGATATCGCTTCTAATATTCTTGACCTCTGCGGGATTACGTGTAATAAAAACGCGCTGCCGGGTGATGAAACCGGCGCCCGCCCGCGCGGGATCAGGTTCGGCACGACTATTCTTACCCAGCACGGGATGAGACCAGCCGAAATGAAAAAAATTGCCCGGCTGGTCCATCAAGTGCTTACCAGTATTAAAACCTTTAAAGTGTTCAGCCCGGCCGGTGAAATCTGCCGCGGTAAAATCAGCCTGGAAATTATGGAAGAAGTGAAAACCGAAGTACAAAAGTTGCTGGGAAATAGCCGGTTGAATAAAAAACGCCAAGCCCCGGACCTGAAATCCAAAATCTACAATTTGGAGATTATCGGTGAGCGAGCGCCCGCCTTCCTGCAAAGCATTACGGCTCACGATATTTTTAGCCTTGGGCCTGGGCAGGCCGTGGATACTTTTCTTCTTGACAGCAGCGGAAAAACGATTGATGAAGTAATCATCCGCCGTTTGCCGGATAAACCAACCGGGGATGCTCATTATATAATGATGACTCATTCCGAAAAGGCCGAGATGCTTTTAACGTGGTTGAACGGTTTGTCGGATGGTTATATCCTATTTGATGAAACAGATGTTTATGCCAAGGTGGAAGGGCCGGTGGTGGTGAGGAGAATGGCGAAGGGCGAAGGTGGAATGGGTAAGGCAAAAATCAAAAGTAAAAAATCCGCATTCAGAATTCCGCATTCCGAATTTGATTTTCGCAAACCATATTTCATCGGGCAAAATGCATTACTCCGCAAAGACCGATTACCGGTTACGGATGACCGATTACTTTTTAAGCACCAGCCCTACCAGGGCGAGCCGCGTAAAACTTATCTTTACGAAGAACACCTAAAACTGACCAAGAAACAATTTATGATTCCTTTTGCCGGCTGGTCAATGCCGGTCTGGTATACCAGGGCCAGCGAAGAACATCTGGCCGTCCGCCAGGCCGCCGGTTTGTTTGATGTCTCGCATATGGGTCGTTTTCAAATTAAAGGAAAGTATGCCACTCGTTTTTTGGATTTAGTAACCACTAATTATGTCCCTAAACTCCGTCCGGGCCAGGCCCATTATTCTTATATCCTTGACCCGGCCGGGCAGATTATGGACGATATTTTTCTTTATAAATTGGCTGAAGATGATTATATCCTGGTTTGCAATGCGGCCAATGCGGAAAAAATCAGCCAATGGCTTCGGTCCGTGAATCAAAAAAGTATTAGCATTGATAACGAAAATCCGGCCCGATGTATTGAAGGCCAGGTGGAAATTACCGATATTCGCGACACCGCGGCCGGCGATGCCCAGCTGGTTAATATCGCTCTCCAGGGGCCGAATTCTTTAAAGATACTGCTTAAACTGTCTGATTCATCCCTGTCCCGATGTAACATTGGGGCCGGCGCCTCACAAATTTCAAAATTACGCAGATTGGAAAAATCACATTTCGCCGAATTTAAATTTAACGGTATTTGGGTTCTGGCTACCAGAACCGGTTATACCGGTGAGGAGATCGGGTTTGAAATATTCGTCAAACCCACTGAAGCTGCAACCTTCTGGAATTCTTTGCTTGACGGCGGTAAAGAATTTGGGCTTAAACCATGTGGTCTGGCCGCGCGTGATTCACTCCGGACCGAAGCCGGATTACCCCTTTACGGGCACGAACTTAACGGTGTTTATAATATTACTTCCACTGAAGCCGGTTACGGTGCGTTCATTAAAAGACACAAACCATTTTTTATCGGACGTAAATCTTATTTGCTCCGCGAGTCCACTTTAGAAAAGAAGCAGATTGTTCGCTTTGAAATAAAAACTTCAGGGACCCGGATGGTTAAACCGGAAGATATGGTGGTGGAACAGCAAAGTAACGAACAGATTGGCGTGGTTACCAGTTGTACGCTGGTGCCTCAAATCGGTACAAGAGGTTCATCTGAGATTGGGACAAGTCAAAATATCCAGGTCGGGATGGCTTATCTTAATCAGGCGTCCATCAAAAAAGGCGTGAAAGTTTCTATCTTCCGTTCCGCGACAGGGCCGAATAACGAAAAAGTATTATTATCGGATAATGCGTTGATGGTCAGCCGTTTTCCGATGAGAAAAGAACTCGCGGATCGGATCACCGCCGCCACTTAAAAATTCAGCGTCGTTTTTGTTGACAGAGTCAATATTTTTTGATAATTTGTATTAGATAAATACCCAGGCGAGGGAACTACGTACAATAATTATAAATTATGAATGCCGAATTATGAATTACCTGAAATTAATAATTCATAATTAATAATTACCAATCGTGGGCGGTCCCGCCGCTGTATGCGGTGACGAAATTTACAAGTAGGTCACTGTGGCGCCAGAGGCGCTGCGGGAAGACGTAAAGAGTAGGATGATCCGCAAGCCAGAAAACCTGCCCGGGATATTAGGTTAATAGGTGAATAAATTATCTATTAGGCCAAGTTACCAACTTCCGTAGGTGAAGTCAGGTAGCGCTAAGTGATGGGAAAGTAAAACTGGGTGCCCCAACGCTTTAACAAAGTGGTGGGGTTTTTTTGTTTCAGGAGATTAAAAAGAGGTTCGTATGTTGAGATTGTATTTAATCCGGCACGGAGAAACAAATTTTAATAAAAACTATCGTTATTGCGGTATTACCGACCCGCCTTTGAATAAAAAAGGAATCAGTCAGGCAAAAAAATTAGCCCGGCAATTGAAAAATACGCCAATAGACCTGGTTTACGTCAGTCCGTTGCGACGGGCGGATCAAACCGCTCAAATAATTTTCAACCGTAAACTGAAAATTATTACCGCACCTGCTTTAAGAGAAATAAATTTTGGCCGGTGGGAAGGCCTGAACTATAACGAAGTAATGGTTAAATACCAATCTCGTTTGAAAAAATGGCTATTGAATCCCTGGGCGGTTTGTCCGCCGGGTGGTGAAAATTTAAAACGATTCAGGAAACGCATTTTATTTTTTTTAAAAAAATACATTTTGCCTCAGCGTAAAAAAGGCATTGAAAATATTGCCCTGGTTACTCACGGAGGCGTCATTAAAATTATCTATTCTGATTTTAAAAAAAATCGTTCACATGATTTCTGGAGTTTTAATCCATTACCCGGTTCGCTTTTGGTATTAAAAAGAAAGGTTTAAAATAATGGGTAAATTAATTCTTATTTTAGGCGGAACCCGGAGTGGCAAAAGCCGCTATGCGGTGGAATTGGCCAAACAACTTGACGGAAAAACAGTTTATCTGGCTACGATGAAGTGTGATGATGAGGAAATGAAGGAGCGGATAAAAAAACATAAAGAATCGCGTCCCGAGTCATGGCAGACTGTGGAAGAAGGTCAGAAGTGCGATGAGATTCTGCTTAATTTAAGAGGACTATGCGAAGTGGCGGTGATTGATTGCCTGACTAATTTAATCGCCAATCTGCTGGAACAATTTGAAGAAGAAAAACAGGTCTTAAGTTGCGTGGAAACGATGCTGAAAATTATTGCGGAATCTAATTTTACGGTACTGATGGTTTCCAATGAAGTGGGCAGCGGAATTGTACCGGTGACACCACTGGGACGTAAGTTCCGCGACATAGCCGGTTTGACTAATCAGTTAGCGGCTCGGTATGCGGATGAAGTATATCTGATGACTGCGGGGATTCCGGTGCGAATAAAACCTCATACTGGTGGTTAGTCCCGCCTCAGCGGGACTAAGAAAGGGAGAGTATGGAATTAATCAATAAAACGATTAGAAAGATTAAGGATTTGGATTACCGGTTGATGCGGGAGACTCAAAAAAGGCTGGATAATCTGACCAAACCCCAGGGCAGTCTGGGGCGGCTGGAAGAATTAGCTAAACAGATTTGCGGCATTACCGGTCAAGCGAAACCATCCTTAAAAAACAAACTGATTATTACGATGGCTGGTGACCATGGGGTGGCCGAGGAAGGCGTCAGTGCTTATCCGGCTGAGGTTACGCCGCAGATGGTCTATAATTTTTTAAGAGGCGGGGCGGGAATTAATGTCCTGGCGCGACAGGTAGGCGCACAAGTGTTGGTGGTTGATATGGGCGTGGCATCAAAGTTGCAGGTTTCAGGTTTAAAAAATGTTAAAGGGTCGGAGTTTAGAAGTTGTAAAATAAATTTTGGGACGAAGAATTTTACCAAAGGTCCCGCGATGAGCCGGGAAGAAGCCGTTAAATCAATCACGACGGGAATTAAACTGGTGAACGAGCAGATTGCTAAAGGGATAAATATTATCGGAACCGGCGATATGGGGATTGCCAATACTACACCCAGTGCGGCGATTATTTCGGTCTTGAGTGAAGAACCGGTTGAAAAAATCGCCGGCCGCGGAACCGGGATTAACGATGCCTCCTTGAAAAACAAAATTAACGTCATTAAAAAAGCAATTAAGGTTAATAAACCGAAGCGGGATAACCCGATTGATGTCCTGGCTAAAGTAGGCGGGTTTGAGATAGGAGGGATTGCCGGAGTTATTTTAGGTGCGGCGGCCGGGCGTATCCCGGTGGTGGTGGATGGTTTTATTTCCGGAGCCGCGGCCTTGCTGGCCGCCAGTTTAGCGCCGAAAGTTAATGGTTATCTAATTGCCAGCCATTGTTCGGCGGAAAACGGACACCGTTGCACCCTTCAGTTTATGAATCTTTCGCCGTTGCTGGATATGAATCTTCGGTTAGGTGAAGGCACCGGCGCCGCGCTGGCGATGTCCCTGGCCGAAAGCGCGGTTAGAATCCTGACCGAAATGGCTACTTTTGAGTCAGCCGGCGTATCAGAACAAATATGAAGTGTGTTATATAAATATTTTCACAAGTATGAAACAATTTATTGTTGCGTTACAATTTTTGACGCCGATACCGATTAAGTTAAGTTCGGTTGAACCAAAGGAATTGTCCGGTTCCCTGCGCTGGTTTCCACTGGTCGGTTTATTAATCGGATTTTTGCTGGTCCTGATGAATTTAATGGCTCAAGAATTAGATTTGGCCCC
>CAKKQI010000436.1 GCA_919901895.1 Candidatus Brocadiaceae bacterium
CGTATCTTTATTAAGCATTGATCACATTATCCCTCGTTCGCGGGGCGGGATAACCAGTTGGGAAAATATCGTTACTTGCTGCCATCGCTGTAATACCCGCAAAGGCGGCCGGTTACCAAACGAAGCCCACATGCGTCTGTTAAAACAACCTCAAATACCCAAAAGTAATCCGGCGGTCTCTACCAAAATTGAAAACGCTAAGTATTACCTCTGGAAAGAATTTCTTTTGCCCGGGATGTGTTTGTCGGAATGAAAAAAAAATATTGCGGCAAGTTTATTGTAATTGACGGGCCGGACGGCGGCGGAAAAACTACCCAGACCGGATTACTGGCTGATCACCTATCTTCTAAACACATCCCTTTTATTAAAATACGCGAACCGGGCAGCACCAGAATCGGCGAAAAAATTAGGAAAATCCTGCTTAATCCGTTATTTAAGGATATATCTTTAATGACCGAACTTTTTTTGTATATGGCCTGCCGGGCGCAACTGGTTGAAGAAATTATCAAGCCGGCTTTAAAATCCGGCCGGATTGTCCTCTGCGAACGGTTCCTTTCTTCTTCTATTGCGTATCAGGGAAAAGCCGGCGGGCTGGGGGAAAAGACAGTTCGGCAAATCGGGCTGGTCGCCACCGACCGGATTAAACCGGATTTAACGATTATTCTTGATATTAGCACAGCCCATGGATTAACTAGGATTCGTCATAGAAAAAAAAACAGTCTTGACCGGATTGAAGCCAGGCGGTTGGAGTTTCATAAAAAAGTCCGGGCCGGTTTTCGGAAACTGGCCGGGCAGGATCCGGCTAAAGTTAAACTAATCGATGCGTCGGAACCAGTGGCCCTGGTCCAGGCGCGCATTAGAAAACTTATAGATTATGTTATTTGAAAATGTTATCGGGCAGGAACCGGTTATCCGGATATTTGAAAATATTCTAAAGCACCAACGGTTAGCCCATGCCTATTTATTTACGGGCCCGATGGGCGTAGGCAAATTTTATTTCGCGCGCGAATTAGCCAAAACCATCCTCTGTTCTACGAAAAATACCGCATTTTCCGATAACCGGTCAATCAACTTTCAATTACCCTGCCAGAGTTGTTCTTCCTGCCGGCAGGTTGAGCAAGAATGGCATCCTAATTTAAGTATCACCAGCCCGGCGCCCGGCGAAAAAAATATTACTATTGATAAAATCCGTCGGATTGAACGGGAAATTAAACTCAAACCACTGCAGGGAAAATATAAAATTTTTATTATTAACGACGCTGAAACCATTGTTGAAGAGGGATTTAACGCCTTGCTGAAAACATTGGAAGAACCGCCTTCATACGTATTGTTGATACTGATAACCTCAAAACCGGAAGCCATTTTGCCGACAGTTGTTTCACGGTGCCAGTTAATCAGGTTTTATCCGATTAATGACCGGTTACTGAATTCGTTTTTTAGCCGGCATTTAAAATTACCGGAAAAAGAGTTGGACGTCCTCACTTACCTGGCCCGGGGAAGCATCGGGTTAGGGTGTTATTTGAAAGAATCCGATTTTCTCCAACAGCGAGAATTGTTGTTAAACTGTCTGGCTGACCGCGGTCCGAGCCAGATGGTTCAGTCCGGCGGTTATTCGACCGGTGGGTTAGCCGAAGAAATAATTTCTTATGCCCAGTCCGGTAAAAAAAAACTGGAAGAAAACCGTCAGCAGGTTGTTCAACAATTTACCATCCTGGCTTTATTTTTTTATGATGTCCTGATGCTTCATTACGGCCTGGAACAATATTTAATGAACCCTGATAAAAAAAAATTATCGCAACGAATTAAATCCGCTTCTTCGCCGGAAAAAATTGTCCGGATTATGGAAACTCTGATAGATAGCGAGCGGCTGTTAAAACTTAATGCCAATTATAAACTGGTTGTGGAAAATACCGTCTTAAATATGAATTTATCCTAACCCATATTTTTATCTATTGTTCGTTACGGTAATTTTGCTATAATATTTTTATGACAGATAAAATAACCGAACCTGCTTCAAAAACGACTTTGCCGTTAGAAATACCATCGTCTGATTTCTGGCAA